>CAMGCN010000014.1 GCA_946040935.1 uncultured Clostridia bacterium
TTTTGTCTTATGTGCCAAATTCCTATTAAGTTTTAGATAACTGTCCTTAAGGACCTTGCTCATCTGTCAGCGTTTTTTGTACTAAAATTGAGCTTTGTATTCGCTCTCGGATTCCTGCGGCTTCTTTTTTACAAAATGCAAAATAAGCGATGAAATCAAAGCTATAACCGCATAAACTGCAATGTAAACGATTCCGTAAAATATTCTCGGAGTACCTGTAGATGTTTCCGCAACATAACCGGGTATAAGAGTAAATACCGCCGCGTTTATGAGAAAGTGAATCAAGTATTTTAATACTATGTTCAGCTTTTTCAAAGTGAATATCAGATTTGTAAAAGAAAAGAACAGGCAATATGCGAATATCGCAATGAAAACCGACGCTTTTATCGCAGGGATAATGCCGCTTGAGGCGGAAGCTATGAGCAGCAGTATTGAGCAGATTATTACTGTATAAAAGCTGCTCGGCGCGAGCAACTTGCCGTATATAAATTTAAGTATTTTCAATTCATTTCTCCGTTGTTTGTTTTGTAATTACAGTATAACATATTTTTCGTTTTTTTCAAGTTGTTTTTATAAATAAAACGCGGTGTCGGTTGACATTGATATGAAAATAAATTATAATATATAATGTATATTTATAAATACGGAGAGATAAATGAACAGACGAGAGACAAGAGAAAGAGCGGTAGAACTGATTTTTGAGGCTTCTTTCCATAATTTTGAAAATCCACAGCTCATATACGATACAGCAAAGACCGTGCGGGAGTTTGAGGATAACGATTATGTTCGCACTTTATTCTTCGGAATTTCGGAGAATTACAGCCTTATTGACGAAAAAATAGGCGAATGTGCAAAGGGTTGGAAAACCGCGAGGATTTCACGCATGATTCTTTCGATAATGCGGCTTGCGGTTTATGAGATGCTCTTTTCCGATGACGTGCCTTTTAACGTGGCAATAAATGAAGCAATCGAGCTCACAAAAGAATACGCTTTTGATGAGTCGCCGGCATTTGTAAACGGCGTTCTTAACAAGATAGCAGAAAACGAAGGACTTAAAAATTGAGTTTTTCTCTTGCTTTTGACACGAGTAATTATACAACGTCCGTTGCAGTTTACACAGGTGAAAAAATCACGGTAAATAATAAGATACCCGTCGGTGTTGAAAAGAACCGCCGCGGCATCAGACAGTCGGACGCAGTATTTTCTCATACGGTAAATCTGCCGAAAGCGCTTGAGGGAGTCGATGGGAAAAACTGTGACTGCATAGGCGTGTCATATGCTCCTCGCAGTGCGGAAGGCTCTTATATGCCGTGTTTTCTTTGCGGTGTTGCGGCGGCCGAGACAGCCTCATGCGCTTCGGGTGCTCCCGTATATAAATTTTCTCATCAGCAGGGACACATAATGTCGGCACTTTACGGCGTGGGTAAAAGCGAGCTGTACTATGAGCGTTTTATCGCTTTTCATGTGTCGGGCGGGACGACTGAAATGCTCCTTTGCGAAAACGGAATTATAACCAAAATCGGAGGTACGCTCGATATTAACGCAGGTCAGCTCATCGACAGAATCGGCGTTAAAATGGGACTTGATTTCCCATGCGGCGCGGCTCTTGAAAAGATAAGCGCGGACCCTGACGGCATTAAGACGAGAATTAAAAATACCGGCTCATACTTCAACATGTCGGGAATAGAAAACCTCGCGTGCGATATGCTCGAATCAGGAAAAAATAACAGCGACGTCGCGGCGTTTGTTTTTGCAAATGTCAGATGCGCTCTTGAAAATATGCTATTATCCGCAAAAGAAAAATATTATGACCTGCCGGTTGTATTTGCCGGCGGTGTGTCGTCAAATAAATATCTGAAAGATTATTTCAGTGAAAAATACGGCGCGTATTTCGCTCTTCCCGAGTTTTCTGCGGACAACGCCTGCGGTTTAGCGATACTCGCATATAACGAACATATGGGGATACATGGAAAGTAACGAAAGAAAGGTTTTTACCGTTTCTCAGGTTGCAGGTTATGTTAAAAGCCTGCTTGAGGGAAATATAAACCTGAAAAGTATATATATAAAGGGTGAGATATCCAACTTCGTGCATCATAAGGCAGGACACCTGTATTTTGATATAAAAGACGAGGGAGCTGCGCTCAACGCCATAATGTTCGCCGGCTCTGTAAAAAATCTCAAATTTGCTCCTGAAAACGGCATGATGATAATCGCAGGAGGGCGAATATCTTCATACGAAAAGGGAAGCAGATATCAGATTATCGTAAACTCGCTCGAGCCCGACGGTATCGGCTCGCTGTATATAGCATATGAACAGCTAAAGCAAAAGCTCAAGGCCGAGGGACTTTTTGACGCGTCCCACAAAAAACCAATACCGAAGATACCGTCAAAAGTAGGCGTGATAACCTCGCCTACGGGAGCCGCTGTACGTGATATTATCACGACAAGCAGGCGGAGATTCCCATACGCGGAGATTGTGCTTTATCCCGCGCTTGTCCAAGGGGACGGAGCGGCGGCCAGCATAGTTCAGGGGCTGAAATATTTTAATTCAAGAGACGATATCGACGTTATTATCGCGGGACGCGGAGGCGGCTCTATCGAGGACTTGTGGGCATTTAACGAGGAGCCTGTTGCGAGAGAGATTTACGCTTCTCGTATTCCTGTTATTTCCGCCGTAGGGCACGAAACCGACTTTACTATAGCGGATATGGTAGCAGATCTCAGAGCGCCGACTCCTACGGCGGCGGCAGAGCTCGCACTTCCCAACACTCCCGAGCTTATGCACAAATTCAATAATATAACCGATAAGATAAGGACTTTGCTTACATCGCGTTTTTCACTGTCACGGCAGACGGTAAAGCGGCTTTCCGAGTCGCGTGCTCTCTCCTCTCCCATTAATACTATCGACGACCGCAGGATTTATCTCGGCTCGGTGTATGACAGACTCGACTCAAAAATGAAGTTTAATCTTTCGTCAAAGAAAAATGAGTTTGTGAAATATACGAGTGCACTTGAATCTCTAAACCCCATGTCGGTAATAGCGAGAGGATATTCGGCTGTTTACGGCGAGGACGGAAATCTTATAAAAAGTACAAAACAAACGCAAAAAGGCGATAAAATAAAATTCAGACTGACCGACGGCGAGGTTGCCGCAACGGTCGACGAGGTTACGGAAAATGAAAATTGACACGGAGAATATGACGTTTGAATCGGCTCTTGCAAGGCTCGAAGAGATTGTAAAGTCTCTTGATTCGGGAAACGCGCCGCTTGACGAATCGCTGAATCTTTTTGAAGAGGGAGTTTCACTTGTGAAATTCTGTAACGGAAAACTCGATTCAGCAGAACAGCGAGTAAAGATAGTAACAGAAAACGGCGAGCAGGAGTTTCCGCAATGAGTGATGTTTTGGAACAGGCCGTTTCAGAGGACATCATACTGACAAACGAGTATTTGGAGTCTGTTTTACCCGTTTCGGAAAACGGATACAGGATTCTCACAGAGTCGATGAGGTACAGCTTGTTTGCCGGCGGAAAAAGGGTAAGACCTTTTCTCACGCTTGAGTTTGCAAAGCTCTTCGGCGCACAAAAGCGTGATGCTCTGCCGTACGCATGTGCTCTTGAGATGGTGCATACATATTCGCTCATACACGACGACCTGCCGTGTATGGATAACGACGACATAAGACGCGGAAAACCTTCAAATCATCGCGTTTACGGAGAGAGTACCGCACTTTTGGCCGGTGATTCGCTTCTTACTCTCGCTTTCGGTTGTACATCTTCCGCACCTCTTTCACCCGAGTCAAACAACGCCGCTACCGCGTTGCTTTCCGATTATGCAGGATATCGCGGCATGGCAGGCGGACAGCAGATGGACCTGATAGGCGAAACCGAAAAGTATGATCTTGACACTCTGATAGAGACTCACTCCCTGAAAACCGGTAAACTCATTTCCTGCGCCTGTCTTTTCGGCGCGATTGCCGCAGGGTATTATGAAGGAAGCAAAGAGTATGCTGCGGCGCTGAATTATTCGCGCGGCGTCGGTCTTGCTTTTCAGATAACAGACGATATACTTGATGTTTACGGTGATTCTGCAGCTCTCGGAAAAACAACCGGTAAAGACGAAAAGACAAATAAATCAACATTTTTAACACTTATGTCTAAAAACGCGGCAGAGGAATATGCAAAGCGTGTGAGCGATGAGGCAAAGGCGGAGATTTCAGGTTTTGACGGCTCGGAAATACTTACCCGGTTTGCTGACAGCATGCTTGCAAGAATAAAATGAGAATAGATATATATCTTTTTCAAAACGGATATTGTGAGTCTCGGGAAAAAGCGAAATATTTGATTGAAAAAGGCTATGTAACCGCAGACGGCAGGACGGTAAAAAAACCTTCCGAATCTGCAGACGGAAAGACCGTTTGCGTGACGGGAAAAATGGAATATGTCAGTCGCGGCGGGTTCAAGCTTGCGTCAGCGCTTGATTATTTCAGAATCAGCGTTGAAAATTGCCTTTGTGCCGATATCGGCGCTTCGACAGGCGGTTTTACCGATTGCCTTTTGCAAAGGGGCGCAAAAAAAGTATTTTGCATAGATTCGGGAAGCGGACAGCTTCACCCGTCCCTCGCACATGACATAAGAGTTGTGAATTTTGAAAACTACAACGCAAAAGAGCTGAATAAAGGTCTGACAGGCGGGAAAGTAGATGTTGCGGTTATGGATGTTTCTTTCATATCGCAAACACTTCTGTATGACGGAGTAAGCGATATACTGTCTGACGAGGGGGTATTTATCTCGCTTATTAAGCCTCAGTTTGAAAACAGCCGTGACGCTCTTTCCAAAAGCGGCGTTGTTAAAAACAGAAAATACCATATACGCGCTCTTGACAAAATAATTTTATCTTCACGAGAAAAAGGACTTTACTGCTACGGAATAATCCCGTCGCCCATAAAAGGAGGAGACGGAAATACAGAGTATCTTGCAGTATTTTATAAGAGCGAAACAGAAAGCAATATAGATGTTGAAAAAACAGTTTCGGAGGCGCTGAACTGAATGAAGAGAATAGCTGTAATACCAAATCCGCTTAAAGATATTGACGGCTCTTGTGTAAAAGATGTCTGTTTATTTGCGGCAAAATATGTTGAAAGCATAAAAATGCCCGTCGGATCACCCGAGATAAAGCTTCCCTGTGTTTCGTATGACACAATCGAAAACTGCTTTGACGGGGCAGAACTTGCCGTGATTATCGGCGGAGACGGCTCGATACTGAAATCAGCTTTGTATGCGAGCGAGAAGGATGTACCCATAATCGGTGTAAATCTCGGCCGTCTCGGTTATCTTGCCGAAATTGAGCGTAACGATCTTGATATTCTGCGCTATGTTTTCGACGGTAACTATAAAGTGCAGAACAGGATGATGCTTGATGTAATTCTGAACGATAATACATACACTGTTTTGAACGACGCGGTAATATCAAAAGGCTCTCAAACGAAAATAGCGTGTATTAAACTCTCCTGTAACGGTATGCCCGCGTCAAACTTTATGTCAGACGGTATGATTATATCGACTCCCACCGGTTCTACCGCATATTCACTTTCGGCGGGCGGTCCTGTCATCGACCCTTTGCTCGAGTGTATATGCGCGACGCCTGTATGTCCTCATACATTGACTGCGCGTCCTCTTGTTTTTAATGCCGAATCTACCATCTCGGTATCAGCTTCCGATTTGCAGGAGCTTTATCTTTCCGTTGACGGAAACGACTATATTAAAGTTTCGGGCGGCGATGAAGTAATTATCAGAAAATCCGACAAAAAGCTAAAGCTTGTAATAGCAGGAGACGGTAACTTCTGTAAAACCTTGTCATCAAAACTTTCGGAGAAAAGATATGAAAACTAACAGACAAAAACACATACTCGATATTATTAAGAAAACAGATATCAAAACGCAGGATCAACTTACTTCCATGCTTATTTCCGACGGTTATAAGGTAACGCAGGCGACGGTATCAAGAGATATAAAGGAACTGCATATAATTAAGATACCGAGTGTTTCGGGCGGTTATAAATATGCTTCTGCCGAAACTGACAACGCAAAAGTAAAGGCGAGATATTCGAATATTATAAAAGAGACGGTTATAAGCGTTGAATGTGCTAATAATCTTATGGTTGTGAAAACATTTTCAGGTATGGCACAGGCTGCTGCGGCGGCGATCGACGCAATGGGATTTTCGGGAACACTCGGCAGCATCGCAGGAGACGATACAATAATAGCTGTCGCGACCGACGAGGAAGCGGCAAAGAATATAAAAGATAAACTTGATTATATAATTATTAACGAATAAAATGCTTACATCACTTCATATTGAAAACATAGCGGTAATAAAAAGCGCGGACGTTGATTTCACACGAGGCTTTAACGTCATAACGGGACAGACGGGAGCGGGTAAGTCTATGCTTATCGACTCTATTAATCTCGTGATGGGCGGGAGAGCAGAACGTGATATTATACGCACGGGAGAAAACTCGGCGACTGTTGACGCGCTCTTTTCCGACTGCTCGGAAGCGTGTGTTGATGTAATGAAGAATTACGGATTGCCTTGTGACTCGGGAGAAGTTTCAATACATAAGGAGCTTTATACCGACGGCAAAACCGTCACAAAGGTAAACGGCAGGAGCGTTTCCGTTTCCGCGCTTCGTGAGATTTGTTCTCATCTCGTGAATATACACGGTCAGCATGATAATCAAACACTCTTAAAACCTGAAAATCACGTTGATTTTCTCGATTCTTTTGCTGACGACACGGAGCTTTTTGAAAAGTACAGAGCGGATTTTTCCGCGTATTGTGACGCTTGTGCACGGCTGAAAGAATGCGAAATCGACGATAAAGAAAAACTGCGCCGCACCGAAATGCTCTCCTTCCAGATAAATGAGATTGACTCTGCAAAGCTCAAAGCAGGGGAGGAGACAGCTCTCGAAGAAACAAAAAGAAAAATAAAGAGCTATGAAAAAATCAATAAGTGCGTTTCGGTTGTTTATATGGCCCTTTATGAAAACGAAAAGGGAATAACCGCAAGCACGTTGATTGATAAGGCACAGGCGGCCGTTTCATCACTTTCCGACCTTCTTGACGACAGCGACGATATACTTTCAAAGCTTATTGACATAAAAGAAGAACTTGCTTTAATCACGGAAAAAGTCGGAGCTCTTTCACATGATATAAAGGGAGATCCCGACGAGCTTTTGACAAAGATAGAATCACGCCTTGCCCTTATTGATAAATTAAAGAGAAAATACGGCGAGAGCGTTGAAGAAATACTTGAATACAGGGATAATCTCAAGAGGGAATATGATTTGCTTTCCGAATCCGACAATATAGCGGCGGAGCTTGAGAAGGAATGCGACAGGCTGAAGTCAACAGCCGCTCGCTCGGCGATTTCCCTTTCGGAGGTACGAGCGAAAGCGGCGCAGTCCCTCGGCAAAAAAATCAGTGAAGAGCTTGTATATCTCGATATGCCTTCTGCAAAATTCACTGTGCAGATAAACCCGTCGGACGATTTGACAAAGAACGGATGCGATGAGGTCGAATTTTTCTTTTCGGCAAATACGGGAGAACCTATGTTGCCTCTCGCACGCATTGCTTCGGGCGGCGAGCTTGCTCGGGTTATGCTGGCAATAAAGAGTGTTCTTACCGAAAAGGATGAAGGGATGCTTTTGATATTTGATGAGATTGATACGGGAATATCGGGTAAAACTTCTCTTAAAATCGGCAAAAAGCTAAAAGAGCTTTCACGCCGAGCGCAGGTGATGTGCGTTACCCATTCGGCGCAGATCGCGTCGGTCGCAAACACGCATTTTCTCATATATAAGTCTGAAAAGGACAATAGAACTTACTGTCATGTTAAGGCTCTTTCGGGAGACGAGCGTATTTCCGAAATTGCCCGTATTATCGGAGGAGAGAGGATAACAGACACGGTGCGTGCGACAGCAAAAGAATTGATTGAACAGGCGGAGGGCCTATAATGCTTTCTTCGTTACTTATTTCCTCGGAAATAAAATTCAAAGAAAATGAGTCTATGTCCTTACACACCACTATGAAAATAGGCGGAAAGGCTCGTTATTTTATTACACCTGAAAATACTAAAGAGCTTGTTTTTTCTGTTAATGCCTGCAAAGATGAAGGAATACCGTTCGTTATCGCGGGCAATTTAAGTAATTCGGTATTTTCCGACGGCGGATATGACGGAGCGGTTATTTCTACGCTTATGTGCAAGGGTGTTAAACCTATGGGTGATGATATAATCTGCGAATGCGGCGCCGGACTTTCTGCCGTCGCATATTATGCGTATAAAAACTCACTTTCGGGTCTTGAATTTTCCTACGGTATTCCCGGCACGGTCGGCGGCGCCCTTGTAATGAATGCAGGGGCTTACGGCTCTGATATATCGACAGTTGCAAAAAGTGTTGAAGCATATGACCATGAAAGCGGTAAAACGGTGAATTTTTCTGTTGAGGATTGCGAGTTTTCATACAGGCACAGTGTTTTTTCGTCAGGAAGATATGTTGTTCTTTCCGCGGTTTTTGCCCTTGAAAAAGACTGCAAAGAGAAAATCAAATCGGCAATGGATGATTTTACGTCGAGAAGAAAGGAAAAGCAACCGCTCGATATGCCGAGCGCAGGAAGCGTATTCAAACGTCCCGAAGGCAGATATGTCGGGCAGATGATAGAAGAGCTGGGACTAAAGGGCTTTAGCGTCGGAGGCGCCTGTGTTTCAACCAAACATGCAGGTTTTATTGTGAATAACGGCGGCGCTACATGCGCCGATCTTAAAAAATTAATAGAAATTGTAAAAGAGGCGGTTTACGATAAATACTCTGTCCGCCTTGAATGTGAGATAAAGTTTATAGATTAAATGTCGTTTACAGATAGGGCCAAGAGCGCCGTATGTTCATCGGTAATAAAAAAGCATTGTTGTAAGGTATCATTTTTATACGGATATCTTTTTTCCCGTGATTCTTTTTCCGAAAATAAAATTACCGTAACTTTTGAAAGTGACGTTACAGGCGATTTTTTCAGACGGATTTTTTACGATGCTTTTTCAATAAACCTTGAGAGCGGTAAAAAGATTATTCTTGATGATGAGTTTACCGTTTCTCTGCTTTACGGTGCCTTTATGTGCGATACGGATATCTTTTCGCTTAGCGATGTCGTATATGTTTGCGAAAATTGCGCAAAGTCCTTTATAAAGGGCGTGTTTCTCGGATGCGGAACAATTTGCGACCCGACAAAAAGCTACCGATTGGAATTTATGGGAAAAAGTGAAAGAATACAAAAAGAGCTTTATTCATTTTTTGATTGGCAGGGAATAGGCGCGAAGAAGTATATAAGAAAAGGGCGTACGGTTTTATATTATAACAACGCCGATATTATTGAGACAATGCTCGGTTATATAGGCGCGGGAAAAGTTGTCTTTGATTATATTAACGCGCGTATGACGGGCGAAGAGCGGACAAGCATCATTCGCAAGCTGAACTTTGAAACCGCAAATATGAATAAGACTGCCTCTGCTACCGCGTCACAGCTTTCGGCTATAAGAGCGCTTGAATCAAGCGGAAGGTTTTCTCTTCTGCCCGAGGAGCTTAAATATACGGCAAAACTGCGCACTGAAAATCCCGACGCATCCTTTGCCGCGCTTGCGTCTCTGCACGAGCCGCCTATAACAAAAAGCGGACTTACCCATCGTTTATCTAAAATAATCGCGTTTTCA
>CAMGCN010000015.1 GCA_946040935.1 uncultured Clostridia bacterium
AAGAGACAGATATTTTTCCTACGGCTTCTTTCGCCTCGTCGAAGTTTTCACTGTTTGTGTCAATCGTATATTCTGTGTCGCCCGATGATACGGTAATTTCGGTCACGCTGTCGGCTGTCAGCTTGTCGGGCAAGGTATCCAGCTTTATAAAGTCGCTTTCTTCTTTTGAGCAAAGGTCGACAAGGGAAGCGTCGACCTGAAAAACGTCGTTTACCCCCTCGACGCACAGATAATGATATCCGTTGAATGAGTTGTAGTCTCCGATGAGAAACTTGTCGGTTTCACCGTCCCTGTCAGTTACCGTTACCTCCATCTGCGGCTCGGAAAGACCGAAACGGGAAAGGTCTTCAACATTTTCTTCAACTAACGAAACAGCGCTGATTTGAGAGAGGCTCTGCAGGGCGGTGTCTGTAAATTCAGAGTTCAGGGGAAAGTCCGGATCGCCGTTGTATATCCATCCGTCCTCTGTGTGTACAAACTCGTTTTTCCTTTCTGTTCCTTTTAGGGTAAAAGCGGATATTCCCTCAATATCGTAACTTTTGATTACGGTAAGCGTTTGCCCTTGGCTCTCATCTTCCGCCGGTTCTTTTGTGAGACTTACTGCCGCTATCCACATAGCTATGGCGAGGAGCATCACGCATAAAAGCGCTATAAGCAGTTTTTTATTCTTTTTCATATTATTTCTTTCTCCGCTTGTTCCAGTTGGCAAGTCCTATAGCTATGCAGCCTATCGGTATGATTAGTATTATTATCGTTCCTATAAGAGCGTTGTCCCGTGAGGAAGTAGTGAGAATGCTGTCCGATATTGTTTTTGACGCGAGCGCAACCGAGGCTTGTGCGTCCTTGTTACAGAAGGTGTTTACAGCCGAGAGATACAGCTCGAGCACCGCGCCGTTGTAGTCATAAGAGCTTATAGCGAGAAACGGAGAGGAAAACCACAGTACGTTTCCCGTTGCTCCGTCGGCCGAATACTGTGCCGCTGCGCCTATCATAAACGGGCCGTCAACGTCGCCGTCTGATTTTTCGACATTATCCTCGGTAATGCTTTGCGGAGATTTCAGATATGAGTCATCAGATGTTTCAAGCAGGCTCGTCACTGTTACGCCTTCGGGCAGGGCGTCGGATTGCTTAATACCGTGCGAGGTAGGTGCGAAAATATATTTTCCTGATATTTGCGCGGTAAAAGCATTTGTGTTGATTTTCGGATAGAGATTATAGGGGGCTTGGCTGTACATATCTGAATTACCTTCGAAAACTATGCCCTCTGCAGCCTCCATGCCGAAGTCGCTCATCAGCGCAAACAGATTTGGCGTTTCGCTGTATTTGTAATATGAATGAAGCATGATGTTTCCTCCGCCTTTTACATAAGAGGACAGCTTTTCATATTCTTCTTCTGATATATCTCCCGACGGGATATTTATGAGCACCGCGCTTGCATTTTCAGGCACTGAGTCCGAGGTGGCAAGCTGAAGGGGCTTGAGTTCTATATTGTCTTTTGAAATTCCGTCGGAAAAGGTCTTATCTATTTCGAGCTCCCCGTGGCCCGTGAGGTAATATACTATCGGGATATTGTCGGTGGTAACATAGTCGAGCGCCGACGCAAGCAGAGACTCGCCGCAGTATATGCGTTCTGTCGTAGGCGGATTTCCCGTGTACATTCCGAGCTGTGCGTATGCCATATACTGCTGATAGTCGCTTGAGCTTATCTCGGTTCCGTCGAGATAATATTTGCTTTGATATACGTCGGCATAGCTTACGACTTTTTCACGCTTGTCGCTTATAACGACAAAGCTGTTTTGAGAGTACGCCGAATAATCGCTTGTAAGCTCGGGGTTTTTAACCGGGTCTATGTGCGTGACGGTAATGTGCGGATTTGCAGTCATAGCTCTTTCGAGGAGCTCGTTTATAACCGCGTCTTCTTTTCCGTCCTCAACGATATACTTTATTTCTATGTCGTCGCTGTATCCGGAAATGATTTTTTTTGCTTCGTCAGAGAGGGCGTACAGCTTGCTCGAGGAGACGTCGATTTTTGTGTATTCGCTCGGCAGGGCGAGTATAGCCATATTAAAGACCACGGCTATGACTACGACGACCGCCGCCGTGATAAAGCTGACCGAGCCGTATCTAAATGATTTGCTCGCAAAAGATTTTTTTATACTCATTTTCCCGTCTCCTTTCAGTTCCATCTGCGTTTTTCAAAGCTTTGAGCGGCGAGGAAGAGAAAAACGCAGATAAATGACAGATAATATACTATTGCGGTAAGATCGAAAATGCCGGCCGCAAAGGACTCGTATCTGTCATATACGCAAAGCGCGCTTAACATTTTCGGAAATGTGTTTTCAAGCAGCTCGCTTTTGAAAGCATATATTAATACGTCGACTGCTAAAAGCACTACAAACAAAGCGACAGAGACGGTTTCGTTTTTCGTGACATAGTAAAGCAGAAGTGCAATAAGGGCGCAAAGGAGCGCGAAACAGCAAAGTGATGTGAAAGCGTCCTGCGGTATCATTGTCGAGAGATCGCCGAGCAGGAACATAAGGAGCAGTGAAAAGAAGGAGATCACCGCCGCGATCACGGGACTTCCGGTCATACCCGAAACGAATATGCCGAAAGCGAGGAGCGCGCACCCCATAATGTAAAAGCCGAATATCGCGCAGTACGCCGTGAGGAAATTGACATTTCCGAACACAGAAAGTATAAGCGGATAGACGCACATTATGAGTGTGGGAAGAGCAAGTACGCCCGCCATGGCAAAAAACTTGCCGAGGATTATATCTTTTGTTGAAAGGGGCAGGGAATAGAGCAGCTGATCGGTGCGGCTCTTCTTTTCTTCCGAGAGGGAGCTCATCGTGAGTATAGGTACGATAAGCAGGAAAATATAACTTACGGTATATAACGAGTATTCAAAGCCCGAATAACCGTTTATAAGGTTTGTAATTGTCGTGATTATACCGGTAATAAGCAAAAGCATACCGACAAAGACATAACCGTACATAGTGGAAAAATACTGCTTTAGCTCTTTTCTTATTACTGCGCTCATTTGTCTTCCTCCCCGTCTGTTTCTTCGTTTAGGTTTTCTTCTGCTGACATCTCTTCCTCCGATATCTCTTCCCGGTCGGTTATCGCGTTTACTATTTCCTCCATGACAGGACTTGCGGTCTCGGACGGGATTTCTTCTTCGTCTTTTGTCAGTTCGAGGAAGAGGTCTTCAAGAGTCGGCACTTTTGAGGTGAGAGCGAGCAGTACCGCGTTGTTCTTTACAAACGCGTTATAAACATTCTCGCGTATGTCGGAATTTTTTTCATAATATACCGTATACGTCTTTTCGCCGTCTTTCTCATCGGCCTCGGAAATCTCGGTTATACCGGATATACCGTCGAATACCTGCGCGCCGGGATCACATTCGGCTTTAGTTGTTACGGTCAGCACGTTAGGCCCTGTCATTTTTTCGCGGAGCTCGTCCTCCGTTCCGCACGCGGCTATTTTACCGTGGGATATTATGATTATTTCGTCACACACCTCCTGGACTTCTGCGAGTATGTGGCTTGAGAGTATTACCGTTCTGTCGGTCGCAAGGGAACGTATGAGTTTTCTGATTTCTATTATCTGTAAGGGGTCAAGACCGACTGTGGGCTCGTCGAGGATAATGTACGACGGATTTCCGAGCATTGCCTGTGCGATTCCTACTCTTTGCTTATAACCCTTTGAGAGATTTTTGATTATTCTGTCTGAAACGTCGGTTATCTGTGTTTCTTCCATAACACGCGCGATTTCATCTTGAATTTCTCCGTTTTTGATTCCTTTTGCTTTTGCGATGAACGAGAGATATTCATACGGCGTCATATCCGGGTAAAGCGGCGGTATCTCGGGCAGATACCCGATATGTTTTTTCGCCTCTTTCGCATCGTCCAGAATGTCGAGTCCGTCGACAGTCACCACCCCGTCGCTCGCCGCGAGAGCGCCCGTTATTATGTTCATAGTTGTAGATTTACCTGCGCCGTTAGGTCCGAGCAGGCCGTAAACCTTTCCCTCTTCAATAGTAAAGGAAATGTCGGATACGGCGGTGTTTGCGGCGTATTTTTTGGTAAGGTTTTTTACCTCTATCAATTATGATTACCTCCTATATGGAAAAATACCGTTTATTATAAATAGATTTTATACCCATATTGTGACGGTATCGTGAATTATTTTTACTTTTGTAAAAATAATTATAGACAATATGCTTTTTTTAGGTGTATAATATATCAAAGAGGTGATTAATTATGAAGGTAAGCGTTTCAACGGCGTTTTTCGGGAGAAGTACGCCCGATGTCATCAAATACTATAAAGAAGCGAATATTGACGCGGTGGAGATAGCAGGCCTTTCGCCTGCCCGTGTTGACGACTATGATTTTGAGGGTATTAAAAGCGAGTGTGACAGATACGGCGTGGAGCTTCGTTCATTGCATCTGCCCTTTTCCTACGAGCAGAGTATCGCTCACCCGGACAAAGAGACGAGGCGGCGCGCTGTAGCATTAGATAAGCATGCTATTGATATTGCGTCGGGATTAGGTATAAAAATATGCGTGCTTCACCCGTCGAGCGAGCCGAACGAAGATAAGGACAGGGAATATCTGCTCTACTGCTGTGAAGAAAACTCGGCTGATTTGTGTGAGTATGCCAATTCTCTCGGAATTGAGCTTGCTCTTGAGAATCTTCCCCGCAGCTGCCTTTGCAATACGCCCGATGAGATGATTCGCGTGCTAAAAGATATTCCTAATCTGAAGACTTGCTTTGACATGAACCATTTTCTTCCGTGGAAAGGCGCAGAGCCCGACAATGTGGGTTACATATATCGCCTGAAAGAAGAGGTAGGAGATCGCCTTATCACCGTTCATGTGAGCGACTATGATTTTGTGGACGAAAGACATCTGTTCCCTCTTGACGGACAAAACGATTGGGCGGGAATAGTAAAAGCTCTTATTGAAACGGGATATCCCGGATATTTTAATTATGAAATAGGGTACAGACGCGGAATAGACGAGGGCAAGACTCTTCATGATGTCAGACGCAATTTTGAGACGCTTTTCAGCTTGATTTAATTGCATTTTTACAAGAATTCTCAAAAATATTAACAAAAAAACAGTTTTCTTAATTTTTCCACAAAAATTTAAGATAAATTTAAGGTTTCGATTGTATAATACACAGGAAACATAATTGTATGTTTTTTTCATTTTTCCCCTTTTTTACTCAAAAACATGGCAGGGAGATAATCTCCCTGCCATGTTTTTGCTTTTTTAGAATTTGTGAGTTTTTTTACGCATAATTTTAGAATATGAAAAAAACAAAGAAATTCATATTCGACGGAATGTTGCTTACGGCAACGGCGCTTATTATGCGAACTGTCGGCGTTGTTTTCAACGCATATATTTCAGACAAATTAACGAAAAGCGGCATGGGACTTTTTACCCTTGTTATGAGCGTCTATTCCTTTGCCGTGACTTTTGCCACATCGGGAATTAATCTCGCCGCAACACGACTTACCGCAGAGGCGATGGGGCACGGCAACAGCAGGGAAATAAGAGACGCTATGGTGCGCTGTATTATATACAGTCTTTTTTTCGGATGCGTAGGAGGTATGGGACTGTATTTCGGCGCAGAGTTCTTCGGCGGAGTTCTCATGGGAGACGAACGTACGGTTCCGTCCCTCAGGCTTTTATCCTTCGGTTTGCCGTATCTTTCTGTTTCAAGTGCGCTCAACGGCTATTTTACGGCGGTGAGACGCGTTATCAAGAGCGCGGCGTGCCAGTTTTTCGAGCAGTTATTGAAAATCCTGTTTACGGTGCTCGGCTTTGCGGCGTTTCTGGACAGAGGACTCGAATATGGGTGTCTTGCGCTTGTCGGCGCGTCTATGCTCGCCGAGACGCTGTCTGCGCTTTTGGCATTTATTCTGTATATTGCCGACCTCAAAAAGCACAATGACCGAAGCGGCGGACGTGTGAGCGGACTTACGGGAAAACTGTGTGGTATTGCGCTTCCGGTTGCCGTCAGTGCATACTTTCGTTCGGGACTTCTCACCGCAGAGCATATGCTCATACCGTGGGGACTTAAACGGAGCGGAGTAGGTGCGGACGCGGCGCTCGCTTCATACGGAGTGGTGCAGGGTATGGTGCTTCCTGTTGTGCTTTACCCCTCGGCATTTATCGCGGCGTTCACATCGCTTTTGATTCCCGAATTTGCCGAGGACATAGCCTCGGGAGAAAGGGAAAGAAACAACCGTATCGCCGACAGAGCGATAGGCGCAACCCTCGTTTTTTCGATAGGAGTCGCCGCCGTCATGATGAGCTTTTCCGAGCCGCTTGGCCTTGCAATATACAAAAGCCGCGAGTGCGGATATTTCATACGGCTGATAGGTGCTCTCATTCCCGTTATGTACCTTGACGGAGTAGTGGACGCCATGCTGAAAGGCATGGGATATCAGTTTTATTCTATGGTGGTTAATATAATAGACGCTCTCGTTTCCTGCGCGTGCGTTTTTGTTCTCGTACCGCGAATGGGTATAAACGGCTATGTTGTTACTATTTTTATCGGAGAAATACTGAATTTTGCATTGAGCATATCAAAGCTCCTCGCTCATTCGGATATTCGCGTTCAGGTGTTTAAGAGGGTTGTTTTTCCGCTTGCCGCGGGAATCGGCGCAACGAGTATAGCACACCTCATTTTCAGATGTACGAGTGTGAATTTCTGGCTGCAGATTATTGTTGCCTGTGCAATATATATTTGTCTTTTGTTCACTACAGGTTCCCTTGATTTTTTCGGCGTAATCCGCCGTCGCAGACAAAGAGATAAATCTTTATAGGAATTTATATATACTTGCGGCAAAACCGAAATGTTATAATTCGCGGCAGATTTCCGTGAGCCGTGAGTAATAAGACGCAATAAAAATCTACGTCAAAATCATGCAATAAACATTGTTTTGACGTAGATTTGTTATACTTTTTCCGCGCGGGCGACTGTTTTTTGTCCCTGCGTCTTATTTTAACATTTTCTCAACTGTAGGAACTACTGCTTCAAGAGCGTCCTGAATTTTGGAGGCGTCCTTACCGCCGCTCGTTGCCGAGTCAGGCCTGCCGCCGCCGTTTCCGCCTGCGATGGGGGATATAGTCTTGAGCACGTTGCCTGCATGAACTCCTGCCGCAACGGCGTTTTTACCGCAGGTACATACAAAGTTGATTTTATTATCGAGATTTGTTGAGAGAACGACTACTGCGTTGGGCATATTCGCTTTAACCTGATCGCATATATCGCGGGCGACCGACAGCGCAATTCCCTCTGTCTTTTCAGCGATTATTTTGAGTGAGCCGACCATAGTGACATTCTTGAGCAGTTCTTCTGTCTGTGCCGCCGCCATTCTTGCGTTCAGAGAGTCGATTTCCTTATGCGCGTCGCGAAGCTCACGCTGAACCTGAATAACCTTTTTTGCAATTTCGGCTATATTGCCGATCTTCAGCTCTTTAGCTGTCGCATGAATGAGATTGTCTCTTTCATCAAGTAGCTCAAGGACTCCCATGCCCGTTGTACCCTCAATCCTGCGTACGCCTGCCGCAACGCCCGTCTCGCTTATAATCTTGAAAAGTCCCAGCTTTGCGGTGTTGTCCTGGTGAGTACCGCCGCAGAATTCGGTCGAAAAGTCGCCCATTTTAACTACGCGGACAACGTCGCCGTACTTTTCGCTGAAGAGAGCCATGGCGCCCATTTTTTTAGCGCTTTCAACGTCGGTTTCTACCGTGTCTATAACTTCGCCGCGAAGAATTTCTTCGTTTACGAGCCTTTCCGTCTCGGCGAGTTCTTCTTTTGTCATGGCGGTGAAGTGGGAGAAGTCGAAACGAACGCGATGCTCGTCTACATAAGAGCCCGCCTGTTCAACATGAGTTCCCAGCACACGGCGAAGAGCCGCCTGAAGGATGTGTGCCGCAGAGTGATTTCTCTTTATCGCCTCTCGTCTTTCTGCGTCTATTTTAGCCGTGACTTCGTCAGATACGCTTATCTTTCCCTCTACGACTTCTCCGAAATGCAGGAAAACGCCCTCGTGCTTTTTTGTGTCGGTGATTTTAACTTTACCGTTCTTTGAGATGATATATCCCGTGTCGCCTACCTGACCTCCGCTTTCCGCATAGAAAGGTGTTTTGTCAAGTACTATGGCTATATTGCCCTCGTGTGCGTTTCCGATAGGAGTGTTGCTTTCCATATCTATAATAGCTATGACTTTGGATGTGCTCTCAACCTCGGTATATCCCGTAAATACGGTCTTCTGGGATTTGTCGAGAAAATCAAAAGTCTCGTCGCTCCATGCGAAATCTCCGAGAGAGCTTCTTGCGTTTCTCGCGCGCTCCTTTTGGTCGTTCATGAGGGCGTGGAAGCCGTCTTCATCTATTTTCAGTCCGTTTTCCTGCGCTATTTCACGCGTTAAATCGAGCGGAAAACCGAATGTGTCATTGAGCTTAAATACATCCTCGCCTGCGAGTATGTTTTCTTTCGCGCTCTTTATCTTCGAGATAATTTCGCCGAGCTTTTCAATACCTGAATCGATAGTGAGCGAGAAGCGCTCTTCCTCGATTGTGACTACTTTTTTAATATAGTCGAGCTTTTCGGTAAGCTCGGGGTATGCGGAGTAATTCTCTTTTGCGACAACATCGCATATATCCGAAAGGAAAAGACCTTTTATGCCGAGCAGACGCCCGTGCCTTGCCGCACGGCGAAGAAGTCTGCGGAGTACATAGCCGCGGCCTTCGTTCGAGGGTACAACTCCGTCGCAGATAAGGAATGTCGTGCTTCTTATGTGGTCTGTGATAACTCGAAGAGAAATATCCTTTTTCGGGTCGTCTCCGTAATGTACGTTGGCCTTTTCCGAGATTGCCGCCATTATATTCCCCACAGTGTCAACCTCGAACAGATTGTTTACCCCCTGCATAATGCAGGCAATGCGTTCGAGTCCCATACCCGTGTCGATATTGGGATGTTCAAGGGGAGTATAGCCGCCCTTGCCGTCTCCGTCAAATTGAGTAAAGACAAGATTCCAGAATTCCATAAAGCGGTCGCAGTCACAGCCCGGTTTACAGTCAGGCGAGCCGCAACCGTATTCTTCGCCGCGGTCGAAATAAATCTCCGAGCAGGGACCGCAGGGGCCGGAGCCGATTTCCCAGAAGTTGTCCTCTTTTCCGAGGCGAACTATTTTCTGCTCCGGAATGCCTATCATTTTATTCCAAAGTTCAAATGCCTCGTCGTCATTTTCGTATATTGTTACCCAAAGACGCTCCTCGGGCATTTTAAGCTTTGTGGTGATGAATTCCCACGCCCATGATATAGCGTCCTTTTTGAAATAGTCGCCGAATGAGAAGTTGCCGAGCATTTCAAAGTATGTGCCGTGACGCGCGGTGATGCCGACACGTTCTATATCAGGGGTTCTTATACACTTCTGACATGTAGTCATACGATGGCGAGGAGGTTCTTCCTCTCCCGTAAAGAATTTCTTGAGGGGTGCCATGCCCGCGTTAATAAGCAAAAGCGATTTATCATTTATCGGTACAAGAGGGAAGCTCTTGTGTCTTAAGTGTCCTTTCGACTCGTAAAAGGAAAGAAACATCTCTCTTAAATCGTTAAGCGATGTCCACTCCATTTGTCAACCTCCTAAATCAAAAAATATCAACCTATATTCTGTCTCTTATACACATCTGACGCTGCCGACGAAGGCTTAGGTGT
>CAMGCN010000016.1 GCA_946040935.1 uncultured Clostridia bacterium
GTCGTAGGTGTATCGTCGAGATCGTCTCCTATGGAAGAAAGTTCGATCTCCTCGCCGTTTTCATCGAGAACTCTGATATCAAGCGCCAGAGACTGAAGCTCTTTTACAAGCACGCGGAAGGATTCCGGCACGCCCGGAGTCGGTATATTCTGTCCTTTGACTATTGCCTCATACGCTTTAACACGTCCGTTGACATCGTCACTCTTTACAGTCAGAATTTCCTGCAAGGTGTAAGCCGCGCCGTATGCCTCGAGCGCCCAAACCTCCATTTCTCCGAAACGCTGGCCGCCGAACTGGGCTTTACCGCCGAGAGGCTGCTGGGTGACGAGCGAGTAAGGTCCTGTGCTTCTTGCGTGAATCTTATCGTCAACAAGGTGATGGAGCTTGAGGTAATACATGATACCGACCGTAACAGGGTTTTCAAAAGCTTCGCCTGTTCTGCCGTCGTAGAGAATTGTCTTTCCGTCCTCTCTCATGCCGGCTTTTTCAAGCATCTCTTTCATGTCATTGTCATCAGCGCCGTCGAAAACAGGCGTCATAACTTTCCATCCGAGCTTCTTCGCCGCCATGCCCAAGTGAACCTCGAGCACCTGACCGATGTTCATTCGGGAGGGAACGCCCATCGGGTTAAGCACTATATCAAGCGGTGTTCCGTCGGGCAGGAAAGGCATGTCTTCGGGAGGCAATATACGGGAAACGACGCCCTTGTTACCGTGACGTCCGGCCATCTTATCGCCGACCGAGATTTTTCTCTTCTGAGCTATATAAACTCTTACTACTTTATTTACGCCGGGTGAAAGCTCATCGGAATTCTCACGTGAGAACACCTTTACATCGACGACAATACCCGACATACCGTGAGGAACACGCAGAGACGTATCTCTTACCTCGCGTGATTTCTCGCCGAATATGGCACGAAGGAGTCTTTCCTCCGCGGTAAGCTCTGTCTCGCCCTTAGGAGTAACCTTACCGACAAGTATATCTCCCGACCTTACCTCTGTACCCTTGCGTACTATACCGTTCGGGTCGAGGTCCTTGAGCGCGTCTTCACCGACATTGGGAATCTCTCTCGTTATCTCTTCAGGCCCGAGTTTTGTATCTCTTGCCTCGTGCGAATATTCTTCAATATGAATAGACGTATAAACGTCGTCTCTTACAAGCCGTTCATTGAGAAGTACGGCGTCCTCGTAGTTATAACCCTCCCAGGTCATAAATCCGATAAGAGCATTCTTACCGAGGGAGATCTCGCCTCCGCTCGTCGCAGGACCGTCCGCTATAACCTGACCTTCGGTTATTACCTCGCCGACATCGACAATAGGTCTCTGGTTAACGCATGTGCCCTGGTTGCTTCTCTTGAATTTAATAAGGTGATATACATCCTTGCTTCCGTCCTCGTAACGAACGGTTATATCGTCCGCTGTTACGCGCTCGACAACGCCTGCCTTCTTCGCACAGACAACAACGCCCGAGTCGACCGCCGCCTTGTATTCCATACCCGTGCCGACAATAGGCGAATCGGTAACCATAAGCGGCACCGCCTGCTTCTGCATGTTAGAGCCCATGAGCGCACGTGAGTTATCGTCGTGATCGAGGAAGGGTATCATAGCCGTAGCCACCGACACAACCATCTTAGGCGAAACGTCCATGTAGTCCGCTTCCGATGCGTCAACCTCGAGAATCTCCGACTTCTCTCTGACGGTTATTTTCTTATTAACGAATCTGTCATTTTCATCAAGAGGCTCGTTCGCCTGAGCGATTACATAACGATCCTCCTGATCTGCGGTCATATACTCGATTTCGTGAGTGACAACGCCCTTCTTTTTGTCTATCTTACGGTAAGGCGCCATAATAAATCCGTATTCGTTTATACGCGCATAGGTTGAAAGATAGGATATAAGTCCGATATTAGGACCTTCAGGCGTTTCGATAGGACACATTCTTCCGTAGTGAGTATAATGAACGTCACGTACTTCAAAGGAAGCGCGGTCACGCGAAAGGCCTCCCGGGCCGAGCGCCGAAAGACGTCTTTTATGTGTAAGCTCGGCGAGAGGGTTATTCTGATCCATAAACTGTGAAAGAGGCGAAGAGCCGAAGAACTCACGGATAGCCGTAACCACAGGACGGATGTTGATAAGCGCCTCGGGCGTTATCGTTTCGCTGTCCTGAATGGTCATACGCTCTTTTACAATCTTATCCATTCTCGAAAAGCCTATGCGGAGCTGATTCTGCAAAAGCTCTCCGACAGAACGCAGACGACGGTTTCCGAGATGGTCGATATCATCAAACGAACCTATATCGTGCGAAAGAGAAATAAGATAGTTTACAGATGCAAATATATCTTTTTTAGTTATATGTTTGGGAGCGAGCTCTGCACGGCGCATATCGCACAAATCGAGAATCTGCTCTTTGTCGCTTGCCTCTTCGAGAATTTCATTCAGCACGTCGAGGTCAACCTTACCCTGAATCTTGATATCGGAAAGATCATAGCCGAGTACCGATTCGGGATAAACCGTTCCGTTTGAGAACACCTTGCACACCGAACCGTCGGGAGCGACAACCGAAACTTCGTTTACGCCTGCCCTCTCTGCGGCAGCAGCTTTTTTCTCGTCAAGAATTGTTCCTTTTTTATATACTATTTCGCCCGTTACAGAGGAAACGGCGTCGGACGCGAGCTTGCAGCCGACAAGTCTTTCGGCTATGCCCATCTTTTTATTAAATTTATATCTTCCGACGGGAGCGAGGTCATAACGCTTGGGATCAAAGAAGAGATTTCCTATCAAGGTAACGGCGCTTTCAACAAGCGCAGGTTCGCCCGGACGGAGCTTCTTATATATTTCCTTCAACGCCTCGTCATAAGGAGTAGAATTGTTTGCAAGAGCAGCTTCATTCATTCCGTCCTTTTCGAGCGTCGCGGTGACGAGCACATCTTCACCGAACATTTCCTTTATCTTCGCGTCGCTGTCTACGCCGAGAGCGCGTAAAAATACAGTGACCGGGATTTTACGGTTCTTGTCTATTCTTACATAGAACACATCGTTTGCGTCGGTTTCGTATTCCAGCCATGCGCCGCGGTAAGGTATTACCGTTGCGGCATAGTTGCGCTTGCCCGATTTATCAAGACTTGATTCATAATACATACCGGGAGAACGCACAATCTGAGAAACGACAACTCTCTCCGCACCGTTTATGATAAATGTGCCGTTGTCGGTCATGAGCGGGAAGTCGCCCATGAATATCTCTTTTTCGGAGACCTCGCCTGTCTCCTTGTTGTGCAGGCGCACAAGCACGCGAAGAGGCGCCGCGTAGTTTACATCGCGCTCCTTGCACTCCTCTTCGGGATATTTCGGCGTGGGGTCGATGGAATAGCTTACAAACTCAATCTGAAGATTACCCGAGTAGTCAACGATAGGAGATACGTCGCGCAAAACGTCCATAAGTCCCTCGTCAAGAAACCATTTGTATGATTTCTTCTGCACTTCGAGAAGATCAGGCATGTCAATGACTTCTTTGATTTTTGCAAAGCTCATTCTCGTAGTTTTTCCCATTTGTTGGGGTGTAACCATTCTTTTATTCCTCCGTTTCAGCAATAAAAACGGGCGCAGCGATAGCATGTCCTAAACGAATTTACAATTTGTTAACATTTCCCTCTCCTATGCCAGGCTGGTTACCGACAAATTATAAGCCGGGGATCAACAAACCGAAATTCCCATATTTCACATTACCGCGTACACCGCAAATAAATAGTTATATTGTAAAATAATATTGAAATAACACCTTTTTTCATGGCGTGAAAAACCGAAATAATTAATTTATCGGCATTCTACCCGATTTTAAGGTATCATACATTATAACAGAGCGTCTTTATATTGTCAAGGTTTTTTTAGGAAAATTATTCGTCCGGGCATAAAAAAATTATAAAAACACTTGCTTTTTCCTTTTTAATGTGATATCATTGTACGGTAAATGCAAAAGTGTCGGGCTGGCAACCCTCTCAGTGTCTTGCCCCGAGGCTGTATATATTTAATCAGAGCAGCGTTTAACCCGCGCTGCACCAAAACGGGAGGTTAAAATGGCTAACATTAAATCAGCAAAGAAGCGTATCAAAGTAAACGAGACTAAGGCAGCTCAAAACAAAGCTGTCAAGACCTACTACAAGAACGCATGCAAAAAGCTTGACGCCGCAGTTGCTTCCGGCGACAAGAGCGCGGCTGACGCAGCTTACAAGGTTGCCGTTGTCGCAGCTGATAAGGCTGTTGCCAAGGGCATTATTCACAAGAATAAGGCCGCAAGGAAAAAGAGCCAGTTCACAAAAGCAGTAAACGAAATGGCAAAATAAAAATTAACGACACGGTGTTTGCCGTGTCGTTTTTTATTTCTTATAGCTTTTCAGCACCTCACGGCGTGTAAAGCCGCGAGGGATTTTTTCAAAGTAAGAGGAAAAGGCAGATATAATTTCGGATGTAAGAGGCGCGTCCTCTTTTATTTTTGCGCCCAAAAGCCCCTCTTTTCTGCACCATTCCATAGCGCCGAAACAGTTTGAAAGCCGAGAGCCCTTTTTGCTTATTGCTTCTATTCTCTTTTCCACAGCCCACTCGCGTGGCGCAACGAGCATGGCAAGCTCTCCGACGCTCATATGACGTTCGGGACAGAGAGTGTTGTCCGAATATGCTATGGCGTGTTCGGCAATAAGCGACTCGAAAATATCATAGTCAGGGTCGTCGCGGCCTACGTCTGCAAACTGCGAATATCCAAGAAGCTCGTTTACCGTCACGACCTTATATCCTGCAGATGTGAGTAAATCAAGCTGTTTTTCAAGTCCGAAAGCCACGGGCGTTCTCTTTGCCATGTTATATCCGTCTTTTTGGAATATTATCTGTCCGCAGAAAAAGTCGGGATTTTCCGATATGTTTTTTTCAAAGGGAGAAATCATTTCCGCTATTTCTGCGGCAAATGCCCCTTCCCCGCTTTCCCCCGCCGCAGGGAGCCAGCCTGCTCCGTCAAAGGACGCCGCCATGTACTGATAACCGAGAAGCGCGTATGCGTCATAGCTTGTAAATCCGCCCGATATCCTGTCTACATAATGGGGCGGACGGGACATGGTTATTTCATATCCGTACCGCTTTCTTAATATATCATCGAGGCGGCGCAAATCATCCGTTACCTCGTCAATGTTTTTCAGACACTCGCGCTTGCCGTAGACAAACGGTTTCTTTCCGAATATTATATGTTTATATCCGTGATTTGTAACCTGATGGCCGCCGTCTATCATCCGCCGCAAAAGCTCACCCTGATTTTCCGCACCTGCCAAAGAGTCTTTTTTATAGTCGGGATAGTGGTCATATTTCACACCTCCCCACGAAGGAGAGCCGACAGGTCCGCACTCGTCGGGATAGTTGTCTCCCGTATATCCGATAACGTCAAAGGTTCCTTTTGCACCGTATTTATCAAGCGTGTCAAGTATAACCGATGTAAGAGGAGCGTCACCGTAGTCGATTTCGCCGAAGGAAGAAGGATTGCAGGGCGCGTTCATGGGTCCGTCGTCAAATGTCATGGCGACTACCCTCTCGTCAGTCTTCACCCTCTCGATTCGCCTGACATATGAAATGCAGGGTTTAGCCTTGGGCATGATGTATTTTTTCAGTTTCTTTCCCAGTCTTACAATCGTCGACATTTCTTATTCTCTCCTCTTATTCTCGCCGCCGCCTCGCGCGCGATGCAAACGCCGAAGTAGAGCACGCCCGTAATATATGAGGCTATACCCTCTTTTCTCTTACATCTTTTTATGAGCTGACTTTTTGCCATATTTATACGGTTTACGCATGAGCCGTACATTTCAAGGCGCCCTGCGAGTATCTCGTTTGGTATTTTCTCCTCGCTGTCACACTCTACGCTTATGTGCGCTCCGCCGTATTCGGTAGGCGTGTGTCCGTCGCTTCCGCAGGAGGCGCAAAGGTTAAGTTCAGCTTGTAAAGCTTTGGCCAGATCATTTGCATTATGTCTTTTATTTACCGCACGGCAGTTAAACACCTCGATGCCGTCAAGGTAGGGGGATATTTCCCTCGCCTCCTTTTCTACTTCGTCAACCGTCTTTGAAAGGTATTCAAAAGGGTGAGCAAGAAAACAAAGGCCGCCGTATTTGTGTATTATATTTGCCGCGTCGTAGAAAGAACACTTTTTTCCGTTATATTCAGGCTTTTCAAAACCGTTCATAAAAAGTCCGAGAAGATGTCCGCGGTCGGTCGTAAACTCTACCCCCGGAAAAAAGGTCACTCCGTCAACTTTTTTCACTTTATCTATTGTAAAGCCGTCATGGTCGGTTACAATCGCACAGTTTACACCGCGCTTTTTAAGCTTCTGTGCGATAACTTCTATCCGGGTCTTTGAGTCTTTTGACGCCTCGGTGTGTATATGCATGTCAATAGTATATTTCATCTGCCGAACACCTGCCGTATATAGACTCTGAAAGGCTTTTTATCCTCTTTGTCACGGAGACCGTCGCGAACGCCCGGACGTATGAAATCGGCTATACCCGACATCGCCTTTTTAATTTTTCCGTGGCGAATGAGAGAAAGTACACACGCCGCGTCGTTTACCGCGAAGTGCATTTTAACCCCCCGTTTATATGAAATATCCGCCTCGTCAAAGCTCTCACCGAGAGAAGTGCGAACATAATTTTCCGAAAAATTGCTGTCCGCGTATTCGGTCATGGGAAAACTGCCCCATACTCTCGGGTTTATCTCAAGAAGCCGCCCGCCCTTAAACTCAACCATGGCTATACCGTGAAAATCGAGCGCCGAAAGGAGCTTTACAGCATAGTCGACGAGTTTATCGTCATATATACTCTCAAGACAGGCGGACGGGCCGCCGCTTATGGGATATTCCCTTATCCGTCTGTGGCAAATTATCGAAGCAGGCTTTTTATTTTTGTCCATTACTACCGAGACTCCCTCTCCGTCGCCCTCGACGAGTTCCTCGACAATGGGAGTTTTATCGTACTGTGTTATTTTTTCAAGAGCACGGTCAAACTGCTCTTTATTATAGCATTTAATATATCTGTTTGCCGCTTTCAAGCCTGCCTTTTCACCGCAGCGCGGTTTTATTATACAAGGAAAGGAGGGTGAGTCTACGCTGTATTCGCAAGGAGTGGGTATTCCTATCTCGTGTGCGAGTCGCGTGACAAAAATTTTATCGTTCGCCCTCTCAAGCACATCGTCACGGCTTATATTAAAACGACAGCAGGCAGAAAACTCTTCTATGTTTTTCGACACTGTCTCAAAGGTCTTGGCACCCACCGGAAAAAGTACCGGATTTTCGTACTTGGATAAGAGAGCCTCAAGTCTCCATTTATACTCGGCGTCATTTACGCTTCCTTCAAGCATTATTTTTTCATTAACATATTTCGAGAAAAAAGCAGGCGGCTCGCCCTTAACATCCCGTTCTGTCGCTGCGGCAACAACATTATAACCCGCGCGGCCGAGAGAGCGCACGACCGCGACCGATGAGCGATATTTACAGTCTGTGACGACAACCGTTACCATACTTTTCCCCTTTTATTCAATGCCGTAAAAACGGCATGCGTTATCATATGTTATTTGTGCGGCCTCTTCCGTTGTTATGTCATGAAGCTCGGCTATTTTTGCGATAGTATACTCAAGATAGAGGGAATGATTAATTTTTCCCCTATGAGGATGCGGCGTAAGGTAAGGACAGTCGGTCTCGACGAGTATCCGCTCCATAGGCACGCTCTTTGCGGCCTCGGCGGTACGCGCGGCGTTTTTGAATGTAACCACTCCCGAAAACGAGATATACCAACCCATTGAAACGAGCTGACGCGCCATTTCGGAACTGCCCGAAAAGGAATGCATTACTCCCCGTGTGATATTATGCTTTTTGAGTATGTCAAAGCAAAGCCCGTTTGCCTCACGGCAGTGTATGCAGACGGGCATATCCAGCTCTTTTGCCAAATCGAGCTGTGCTTCAAAGTACTCTGTCTGAACCTCGCGCGAGGGTGAATCATAGTGAAAATCAAGTCCTATTTCACCTATTGCCTTTACCTTTTTTTCATACAAAAGAGGCCGAAGCGCGGCAAGTTCGCTTTCCAGCTTTCCGCTTTTTCCGCACTCTCCCGGATAGATTCCGCAGGCGGCGTAAATCTCATCATACTTTTCCGAAAGGGCAATGCTGTTTTTTGACGTTGTGATGTCAGTGCCTATATTTACGATTTTATCGACTCCGCCTGAAATAACATGAGAGAGGACAGCACTCTGCCCTCCCTCATATTCATTTTGAAATCGGGCGTCGTCATAATGCGCGTGCGAATCAAAAATCTTCATTTTTATCTTACTCTCTCACCCAACGGGGTGGATTTGTCAAGGAAAATCACTCTCACCTGTTCTTCGCCCGAAGCGAGGAGCATACCGTTGCTTTCGACTCCGCAGAGGGTGGCGGGAGCAAGATTCGCGACTATCACAACCTTTTTGCCGATGAGCTCTTCGCTCTTGTAGAAAGCGGCTATTCCCGAGACTATCTGCCTCTTTTCATAGCCCAGATCCACTTGTAATTTGAGGAGCTTTTTAGCTTTCTTTACAGGCTCGCAGGCGATTATCTGCGCTGTACGCAGTTCAACTTCCATGAATTTATCTATGCCTATCTGCGCAAGTCCCTCGGGCTTTTCGGCAGGTTCTTCTTTTTTCGCAGTGAGCATCTCAAGCTCTTCAAGCTCTTTTTTCAAATCAATGCGCGGAAAGAGGTTTTCTCCCTTTTGAAGCTGTGCGTCGGCAGGCAGACAAAGCTCTTTTATGCTGTCCCACGTTTTCAGCTCGTCCGTAGCGCCCAGCTTTTCAAAAATCTTTTCACAGGTGTCGGGCATAAAGGGCGTGAGAAGAACCGTGCAAATACGGAGAGTCTCGGCAAGATTATATATAACTCTTGCAAGACGTGCCCTTTTGCTTTCGTCTTTAGCAAGTACCCACGGCTCTGTTTCATCGATATATTTGTTTCCCCGTGCGATCACCGCAAAAACTTCGGAAAGCGCGTTCTGGAACGCATAATGTTCCATCTCGTTTTCGTATTTTTCGGGTAAAGCGCGAACGGTATCAAGAAACGCTCTGTCCTCGCTTCCCTCCTCCTGTTCGCACGGCAGCTTTCCGCCGAAGTATTTCTCCGCCATTGCGGCAGTGCGCGAAAGGAGATTTCCGAGGTCGTTTGCAAGGTCAGAATTTATACGGTTTATAAGAAGCTCGTTTGAAAAGTTTCCGTCCGTTCCGAAAGGAAAGTCACGAAGCAGAAAATAACGCAGTGCGTCTGCCGAGTATCTTTCGGCGAGGAGATAGGGATCTACCACATTGCCCTTTGACTTTGACATTTTTCCGCCGTCGAGCAAAAGCCAGCCGTGACCGAAAACTTTTTTCGGCAGGGGCATCTCCATACTCATGAGCATCGCAGGCCATATTATCGAATGAAAACGAACGATTTCCTTTCCCACGAAATGAACGTCCGCCGGCCAGTACTTTTCATAGTCGCTGTCGGGGTAT
>CAMGCN010000017.1 GCA_946040935.1 uncultured Clostridia bacterium
ACACCTAAGCCTTCGTCGGCAGCGTCAGATGTGTATAAGAGACAGCGCAAAAGAACTGACCTTCTCCGGGATAAATGTGGGGATAGAACCTTCGGCAAAAGCTCATACCGCCGTTTCCGTCATGAGTGTAGGGAAGAAGCGCGCGGTTTACCTCAACAGGAGAAAAATCGGGATGTGATGACAAAAAATCTTTTACGCAATTTTCATTTTCTTCCTCGGAAAAGGTACAGGTGGAATAAATGAGAAGTCCGTCGTTTGCTACCGTTTCGCAGACATCCGAAAGAATTTTCCTTTGCAGAGCGGCGCAGGAGACGACCTTTTTTTCGCTCCAGTCGCCGAGCGCGACATCGTATTTTCTGAACATGCCCTCGCCCGAGCAGGGAGCGTCCACGAGGACGACGTCAAAATATCCCCGATACATTTTTCCGAGTTTGTCGGTTTCAAGGCTTGTTACTATCGTGTTTTTCAGTCCCATTCGCTCTACATTCGACAAAAGCGCACGAACTCGCTTTTTATCAACTTCGTTTGAAATGAGAAGCCCCCCGTCGCCTGCCTTGAAGGATAGCTGAACGCTCTTTCCGCCCGGCGCGGCGCACACATCGAGAATTTTTGCGCCGCTTTTTACGGGCGCGGCGTGTACCGTCGCCATGGCGGAGGGATCCTGCACGTAAAAAGCGCCTGCGTGGTGCATAGGATTTTTTCCCGGCAGGTCACAGTCGATAATATATCCGTTATCACAAAAGGGAATTTTCTCACGGATTTTTGAAAAACCTTCAAAAAACTCCTTTTCGCTTACGCGCGGAGAAAGAAACGCCGCTTTGACTGCGGCGTCCTCGCTTACGGCACGGAAAAAGTCATCATACTCGGTGCCGAGCATATTTTTCATCCTTGCTTCAAATTCACTCGGAAACATCATTCTTTTTTATAGGTGCGTAGTATTTTTCCTTGTAGTTTTCGTACATCTGCTTGAAATCGTCGCTGTTCTTCTTTACGTCGCGCAGATACTCGTGCGTGTCAAAGGTGGAATTCTTAAGCTGTATGGTGCAGACGGCAAGGTTAGAGCAGTGGTCGGATACCCTCTCTATATTCGTGAGCATATCGTTGAAGACAAAGCCGTTCTCGATAGTGCAGTGCGCCTTTTGAAGGCGCTCTATATGGCGTGTGCGAAGCTCGTCCTTGAGCAGGTCTATTACCTGCTCGAGCGGCTCGACATGAGAGGCGAGCTCGGCGTCGTTATTTATAAACGCATTGCACGACATATCCACTATTTCCTTGAGCGCGGACAGGGTGTATTCTATTTCCTTTTTCGCGCTGTCGGAAAATACTATATTCTTTTCGTGTATCTCCTTTGCTACGCTCGCCATATTGTCGGCATGGTCGCCTATTCTCTCGAGATCGCCGATAGAGTGGAGCATTTTCGATACGCTCTTTGATTCTTTACTCGTAAGCTGATTTCGGCTGATTTTAATCAGATAAGTTCCCAGCTTGTCCTCATATTTATCTGTCTCGTTTTCCCACTTTTCTATTTGCTCGGCTTTCTTTTTATCATAGTTAAACAGAATATCGAGCGAGGTAAACAGAGAATTCCGTGATATTTCCGCCATCCTGTTTACCGCGTGGCGCGCCTGCTCTATCGCAAATGAAGGCATTTTGAGAAATCTTTCATCGAGCAGAACTATACTCTCTTCGTCTCCCTTTCGGTCGGGGATTGTCTTGACGAGCAGTTTCTCAAAGCTCTTGGTAAAGGGCGCGAGCAAAATAGCCGTGAACAAATTGAATACCGTATTTACGAGAGCGATATCAAAGGTATTCGCCGTTTTTTCAACAAAAGAGAAATCGAATATGCTTTGCAGTATTAAATAAAGCGTCAAGAATAAAACGGTTCCTATAACATTGAAATACAGGTAGGAGAAGGCCGCGCGTTTTGCGTTTTTATTCGCTCCGATAGAGGATATGAGACACGGTGCCGACGCGCCTATCGAAATACCCATTATAAGCGGAATTGACATTTTTATGGTTATCGCGCCCGTGACCGACAGCGCCTGTACGATACCGACGGTGGCGGAGGAAGATTGTATCAGCATAGTGAGCAAAGCTCCCACGAGTACGGCGAGAATAGGGTTTTCAAAGTAGGTTATCGCCTCTGCAAACTGCGGCATGTCCTTTAGGGAGGAAACAGAGCCTGACATGGCGGACATACCGTACATAAGCACCGAAAATCCGAGCAGGATCATTCCTATATCGCGTTTTTTGCCCTTTTTCAGAAATGTGTACAGCAATATGCCGATAAACGCAAGCACGGGAGTAAACGACGAGGGCTGAAGGAGCTTGAGTGCCGTTCCTGCGGCGCTTCCCTCAAGACCGTTAAGAGAGAGCAGCCAACCCGTCGCGGTTGTGCCTATTTGCGAGCCCATGACGATTCCTATTGCCTGAGAGAGATTCATAACGCCTGAGTTTACAAATCCGACAACCATACATGTCGTTGCGGATGACGACTGGATGATCGCCGTTACAAGAGTTCCGAGCAGGATGCCTTTTATCGGAGTGTTAGTCATTTTTTCGAGTATCTTTTCCATTTTGCCGCCCGAAATCTTTTCGAGTCCCTGTCCCATTATGGACATACCGAAAAGGAAAAGGGCGAGTCCGCCGATAAGAGACAAAAGGTTAAAAATCGTCAAAGCTGTTCTCCTTGATATCTGTTTATAAATATTTCCGGATATTATTATAAAACATATTTCCGAAAAAATAAATAGTAAAATGATTTATATTTGATATATTTGGAAAAAACAGCGGCGAGTTTGCTTTTGACGGCGTCTTTTTTACATTGACAGAAGAAAATTTATGTAGTAATATATACTCAAAAATAAGAGTGTCGAGGCTGAAATTATGGAAACTATTGATATCGAATTATGGGAAGAGGACAAAATACCTTTTTATAATCCCGAATTCGGCGGAAAACCTGCAATACATATTTATCCCGCGCCGGGCGAAAAAAAGCGCGGCTGCGTCGTTATTTGTGCGGGCGGCGCATACCGAGGCCGCGCATGGCACGAGGACAAGGGATATGCCGAGGAGTTTGTAAAATACGGCATTACCGCCGTCGTGGTGGATTACAGGGTATATCCCTACACCTATCCCGCGCCGCAGGAGGACCTTGCACGCGCGGTGAGATATATGCGTAAAAATGCCGATAAGTATAATATATTGCCCGATAAAATCGCAATATGCGGCTCGAGCGCGGGCGGGCACTTGGTGACCTGCGGTATGGAGCATTTCGGCGTTAAAGAGGAGGGCGACGAGACAGACCGCGTATCATCCCGCCCCGACGCGGCGATACTTTGCTATGCCGTTTCCACCCTGGGCGAATATACTCACGAGGATACCATGCAGATTATTACTCACGGTGACGCCGAACTTAGAAAGAAGCTTTCAGGTGAGCTCAATGTTCCCGACGACTGCCCTCCCGTTTTCATGTGGCATACGGCGGAGGACGGCGGCGTTCCCGTCGAAAACGCGCTGATTATGGGAATGGCTCTTCGCAAAAAGAAAATCCCCTTTGAGCTTCATGTTTACCCCTACGGCGCTCACGGGCTCGGATTAGTATATGACGACGCCCTCGACGAGGTGCGCTCATGGTTTCCCCTCTGTGTTCGCTTTTTGGAAAAACACGGATTCTAATAAAAAGCGTCTTTATTTATTTTCATGCGGTATATATTTGCTTACCAAAAAAGGGGGTGTTGCGTTTGGCAACACCCCTTTCGTATATTCAGCAACCGCAGAGGCAGATGATAACAGCAAGCGCGATAAGGATTATCCAAAGATTGCAGTTGTCAAAAGCGTTGCATAAGCAGTTCATGCGTATCCTCCCTTCAAGGTGGCTTCCAATATTATTGTATGCTGTAAATGATGAGTGGGTGAAGCGTGCTTTTTGCTTATCCGGTACTTGACAACTTGTAATATGCGTGATACAATATTCATACTATAGGAACTATAAGGAAGATAGAGGTGCGCCTCACAATCAGTATCTGCGTGTAAACGCCGCCCGGCGTGTTGCGTATGTGAAAGGTGTGGGCGCCGAGCGAAAGCCGACGGGCGCGGCTTATCGCGGTTTGGCGTAACAAGAGGCGCCCGACTGTCGCACATGCGGAGAGCTATCGTAGATTTACGTGCCGTTTCGGCACGTTATGATGGCCGTCCGTGACGGCTTTTTTTATACAAAAAGACCGTTTCACACCTTATGTATTCGACCTATACGACAATAAATTTTATAAAGGGTATAGAAGAAGGTATAAAAATGGAGAAGAAGCATATTTTCAAAGGAGTGGCAACCGCCCTTATTACACCGTTTGACGAAAACGGCATCAACTATGAACAGTTCGGAAAAATAATCGACTGGCAGATCGACTCGGGGATTAACGCTCTTGTTGTCTGCGGCACGACGGGTGAAGCGTCTACCATGACGGACGACGAACACAGAGACGCGATACGCTTCGCCGCGAAGCGCGCGGCAGGCAGAGTGCCGATAATAGCCGGTACGGGCTCGAACGATACGGCATATGCGCTGGATCTGGTAAAATGCGCGACAGAGGCAGGCGCGGACGCGGCCCTTTGTGTAACGCCTTATTATAACAAAGCGACACAGCGCGGTCTTTACGAGATGTTCACGCAAATTGCCGACTACTCGAAAATCCCCGTAATACTCTATAACGTGCCCTCGCGCACAGGCTGTAACATCGAGCCGAAAACCTACGCCGCCCTCGCCGAGCATCCCAATATTTCGGCGATAAAGGAGGCAAACGGCGATATCTCGAAAATAGTTGAAACAATGTCTTATGTAAACGGCAAGCTTGATTTGTACTCGGGAAACGACGACCAGATAGTGCCTCTTCTTTCCCTTGGCGGAAGCGGAGTTATTTCTGTTCTTTCAAATGTGCTCCCTGCAGAAACAGTCGAAATGTGCAACAGATTTTTCGCGGGCGACGTAAAGGGCGCGGCAGAGCTGCAGTACAGATATCACGCGCTCACGACTGCACTCTTCTCCGAGGTAAATCCTATCCCCGTTAAGGCGGCGATGGCCGCTATGGGCTATTGTGAAAACAGGCTTCGTCTGCCCCTTACCCAAATGGATAAGGAAAAGGAGAAGGTACTGTTTGAATGTATGAGAAAAGAGGGACTTAAGGTATGAAGATAATAATGACAGGCTCTCTCGGCAGAATGGGCAGGGAGGTCTGCTCGCTTTTGGGAGATGAGCTTGCATGCGGCGTTGATATAAACGGCGATGTAAAGCATATTCGCGACTATGAGGGTGAGGCCGACGGAATCATCGACTTTTCATTTCACGGTGCGATAGGCGAAATTGCGGATTACGCAGTCGAACGCAAGCTACCCCTCGTTGTTGCAACGACGGGACACACTCCCGAAGAAAAAAATATTATCGCCGAGGCGGCAAAGAGTATTCCCGTATTTTATTCGGCAAATATGTCGATAGGCGTCGCGGTACTCTGCGACCTCGCAAAGCGCGCTGCGTCATTCTTTCCTGATGCAGATATCGAGATAATAGAAAAACACCATAACCGCAAGCTGGACGCCCCGTCCGGCACGGCTCTCATGCTGGCAGACGCGGTTTCGGGCAAAGACGAGGACAGATATGTTTTCGGCAGAGTCGGACATCAGATGCGAAAAAAAGGTGAAATAGGAATTCACTCGGTGCGTATGGGCAATATAGTCGGCGACCACGAGGTTATCATAGGCACGGACACACAGCGTATCACCCTGAAGCATGAGGCTGTTACACGCAGGATATTTGCAGAGGGTGCGGTCAGTGCGGTTAAATTTTTGCAGGGAAAGGCTCCTTGCGTTTATGACATGAAAGATATGATAAAATGAAAATTAATTTTACTAAAATGCACGGTATAGGCAACGACTATATATATGTAAACTGCATGGAAAATGAACTGAAAGATCCTTCGGGTGCGTCTGTCGCTATGTCGCCCCGTCACTTTTCGGTCGGCGCGGACGGCCTTGTCATGATATGCCGCTCGGACGAAGCGGATGCGAAGATGCGAATGTTTAACGCCGACGGCAGCGAGGGTAAAATGTGCGGAAACGCCATACGGTGCGTGGGTAAGTATCTTTATGATAACGGCATTGTATCAAAAGAGAATATTTCGGTTGAGACACTGTCGGGCATAAAGTACCTTACGCTCCATACCGAGGGGGGAAAAGTTGCTTCTGTTACGGTGGATATGGGCCTCGCCTCCTTTGCCCCGAAAGATATTCCCATATCCAAGGAAAGCGAGCATGTTAACGAAAAGCTCGTCGTAGGTGATAAGGAATACTTTTCCACCGCGCTTTCAATGGGAAACCCACACAATGTTATCTTTTTGGAGGAAGTCGCGTCTCTCGACCTTGAAAAAACGGGAAGCGAATTTGAAAACCATCCCATGTTCCCCGAGAGAGTAAACACCGAGTTTGTAAAGGTGATAAACGGGCAGGAGCTTGAAATGAGAGTGTGGGAAAGGGGAAGCGGAGAGACGTGGGCATGCGGCACGGGTGCGTGTGCGGTAGTCGCGGCAGCGTGCAAATGCGGCATTTCTCCCTTCAACGAGCCTATCAAGGTGCGGCTTATCGGCGGTGAGCTTTCCATCGTGTGCAAAGACGGTTTCAGGATGATGATGACGGGACCCTGCGAAAAATCCTTTGACGGAGTATATGAATATGAAAATTAAACTAAACTGCAATTTTGAAAATTTAAGTGAGAATTATTTATTTTCAGAGATAGGAAAGAGAGTTCGGGCATACAGCGAAAAGCACCCTGAAAAGAAAATCGTCCGTCTCGGTATAGGAGATGTGACGTTGCCTCTTCCCGCTCCGTGTGTGAGCGCTTTTGAAAACGCGGCAAAGGAGATGGGGAGCAAGGATACATTCCGCGGTTATCCGCCCGAGTACGGATATGATTTTCTGCGTACCCGCATAAGCGAACATTACGCTTCGTTCGGCGTTGACATTCCCGCCGACGACATTTTCGTTTCGGACGGAGCAAAGAGCGACTGCGGCAATATCGTGGATATCCTCGGAGATAACACGGTTTATATGCCCGATCCCGTTTATCCCGTCTATATGGACTCAAATATCATGAGCGGACGTGAGGTAAGACTGCTTGAGGCGAACGCACAAAACGGATTTCTTCCCATGCCCGGCGAAGAATGCGGCAGGGGAGTTTACTATCTCTGTTCACCTAACAATCCGACGGGAGCGGCATACAGCGAAAAACAGCTCAAAGAATGGGTTGATTTTGCCTTAAAAAGCGGCTCGCTCATTATCTATGACGCGGCGTATGAGGCGTTTGTCAGCGACGGCAGTCCCCGTTCCGTTTACGCAGTAGACGGCGCGAAAGAATGTGCTGTGGAAATATGCTCCTTTTCAAAAACGGCAGGCTTTACCGGCACTCGCTGCGGTTATACCGTTGTTCCGGCAGAGCTCGATGCCGACGGCGTAAAGCTCAAAAAGCTCTGGTCGCGCAGACAGGCGACAAAGTTTAACGGCGTTTCATATCCCGTTCAGCGCGCGGCAGAGGCGGCATACTCTGAGGAGGGCATGAAGGCGTGCCTTGACAACATCGGATACTATATGGAAAATGCAAAGATGATTGCTTCTCTGCTCGACGAAAAAGGTATCAAATATACGGGCGGCAAAAATTCGCCCTACATATGGCTCGAATGTCCGAACGGCACATCCAGTTGGGAATTTTTCGATTATCTTCTCGAAAAGGTACAGGTCGTCGGAACGCCCGGCGCGGGCTTCGGTAAGTGCGGAGAGGGTTATTTCCGTCTTACCTCCTTCGGCAGTCACGAGGATACCGCAGAGGCTGTAGAGAGATTGAGAGGATTATTATAATGCTGCACACAAACCTTGATATAAATGAGAAAGGTCACCTGACGCTCGCAGGCCGCGACACGGTGGAACTCGCCGAAAAATACGGCACGCCCCTTTATCTTATAGACGAAAAGAGGGTGCGTGAGAAAATGCGTACTTATGTCGACGCCATGAAAAAGTATTTCGGCCGCGGCTCTGTCCCTCTGCTCGCTTCAAAGGCTCTTTGTTTCAAAAAAATATATCAAATAGCAAACGAAGAGGGAATGTGCACCGACATTGTCTCTCCGGGAGAGCTTTATACGGCGAGCTGTGCAGGTTTCCCCATGGAAAAGGCATATTTTCACGGTAACAACAAGACCGATGAGGATATCGCTCTTGCAATAAAGCTGAAAATAGGATGTTTTATAGCCGACAACCGCGAGGAGCTCGACTCCATTTCGCGCATTTCAAAGGAAGAGGGCGTTGTATCCCGTGTTATACTTCGTGTAACGCCGGGTATAGACCCTCATACCCACGCCGCCATATCCACGGGCAAGGTAGACTCAAAGTTCGGCACGGCGATAGAGACCGGTCAGGCAATAGAGCTTGTTAAATACATTCTCACCCTGCCCAATATCAATCTTACGGGCATACACTGCCATGTGGGCTCCCTTTGCTTTGACTCAAAACCGTTTATTGACGCGGCTGATATAATGGTCGCGTTTATGGCGAAAATACGGGAAGAAACGGGAGTTACCCTCACCGATCTGAATCTCGGCGGAGGGTACGGTGTGCGCTATATAGAAACAAATCCGCACATAGATATCGCCGACAATATTCGTCAGGTCGCGGAGCATGTTTCCGCCGTGTGTGAGAAGGAGAAATTTCCTTATCCGAGAGTACTTCTCGAGCCGGGCAGAAGTATCGTCGCAGACGCAGGCGTAACCCTTTATTCGGTGGGAAGCGTCAAGACGATAACAGGATATAAAAGCTACATTTCGATAGACGGAGGCATGACCGACAATCCGCGTTATGCTCTCTACGGCTCGGACTATACTGTGCTTAACGCGTCAGACGCAAATGCCGAGCCTGATATGATAGCCACAATAGCCGGAAGATGCTGTGAATCAGGAGACCTGATACAGGAGAACGTAAAAATCAAAAAGCCCGAGCGCGGCGATAAGATAGCGGTGCTTGTCACCGGAGCATATAACTACTCCATGGCGTCAAACTATAACCGTATTCCGCGGCCGCCCGTAGTCATGATTTCTCCCGACGGAGACGATTATATAGCGGTACGCAGGGAGACATACGAAGACCTTATTAATTTAGACGCTTAAAACGGACGGAATTTCGGTGATTTTCGGATTGTCGTCCAAGAAATGCGGAGCCTTCCGTCCTCCTCCGCACCGAAACTCCCTCGAAAATCCGCCCGTTTTTGGGGGGAAGATTTCCTTTCATGGTGAAAGTGCTGACATGTCGGTTTTCGGATTGTCGTCGCAGAAAGGCGGAGCCTTCCGTCCTCCTCCGCACCGAAACTCCCTCGAAATTCCGCCCATTTTTGGGGGAAAATTTCCTTTCATGGTGAAAGTGCTGACATGTCGGTTTTCGGATTGTCGTCCCAGAAATGCGGAGCCTTCCGTCC
>CAMGCN010000018.1 GCA_946040935.1 uncultured Clostridia bacterium
GCGTCTTTCTCCGCACCGAAAATCCCACAAAATTCCGCTCGTTTCATAAAAAACACAACGGTCAATGCAATATCGGCGATTTTCGGATTTTGTGATAGAAATCCGTACTTTATGTTGTTTTGTAAGGTGTTATTATTTTAAGGGGAAAAATATGGGAAAATCATGTGCGTTTACGGGCCACCGTCCGGCAAAATTTGCTTTTGGATATGATGAGTCCGACAAACGTTGTATCGAATTGAAAAGAAAGCTCCGTGATACGGTGACTTCCCTTTGCTTTGAGGGCTACACCACATTTTATGTAGGTATGGCAGAGGGGGTAGATATATGGGCGGCGGAGTGCTTAATTGACCTTTTAGAATTTTTTCGCAAGATTGAGTTATGCGCCGTAATACCCTTCAGAGAACAGAAAGTCGGCATGAATTCCGATTATAAAGCGAGATATGAAAGAATACTTGAATATGCCACTCAAACCTTTGTAATAAGCGAAAAACTGACAAAAGGCTGTTTCAAGGCGAGAAATTATTTTATGGTAGAGCAGAGCGACGCGCTCGTTGCCGTATATGATGAAATTAATTCCCGTTCGGGAACGGGCCAGACAATTCGCCATGCGGAAGGTCTGTCAAAGAGAATAATACTTATAAAGCCTTAATTTGCGGGACGTGTGATTTGCGTTTTAATATTGTCACAGTTTGAAAAAATTATATATTATTCCGGGATAACTACCCGACCTATTTTCGGTCGGGTAGTTTGTTTTTTCGGCAGTAATTAATTTTTTGTACTTTTGCTTTGGTATGCGCTTAACTTGTGGTATTTTTTACTTAACAGATTAACAAAAATATCGAACAAATGTTCTTGACGGCTGTCTGTTTGAGCGATATAATAATATCAATCGAACAAATGTTCTAAAAAGCGGACGGAATATGGAAAGAACAATTTTACACGTTGATATGAATAATTTTTTTGCGTCTGTGGAATGTATGAAACGGCCTATACTTTGGGGCGTTCCCGTCGCTGTGTGCGGAGACGAAGAGCTGCGACACGGTATAGTTCTCGCAAAAAACTATGAAGCGAAATCTTATGGCATAACTACGGGTGAGCCGATATGCCGTGCGAGGGAAAAATGTCCCAACCTTGTGATAGTGCCTGCACATATGGAAGACTACGTAAGGATATCCTGCGAGGCTAAAAAGCTGTACAGCACATATACCGACAGGGTGGAGAGCTATGGGATAGACGAGTGTTGGTTAGATGTTACTGGCAGCGGTGCGCTTTTCGGTGACGGCAGGAGTATAGCCGACGATATTCGCAGAAGAGTAAAGAGGGAGCTCGGGCTTACCGTTTCGGTCGGAGTATCGTATAATAAAGTGTTTGCAAAGCTCGGCTCTGATTACAAAAAACCCGATGCCGTGACGGTAATTGATAAGGAAAACTACCGTTCGATAGTATGGCCGCTTCCCGTAACCGATCTTTTGTTTGTCGGACGGAAAACAGGAGCGAGGCTGAAAAGTCTCGGTATCGAAACGATAGGTCAGCTTGCCTTGGCAAACGAAGAGTATTTATATAAATATCTCGGTAAAAACGGACTTGTTTTGCATTGTTACGCTATGGGCGCCGACAGCTCGGCGGTTATGAAATACGACGAAGAATATGAGGAGAAAAGCATAGGAAACTCCACTACCGCACCGCGCGATATAATAACCGAAGATGATGCCAAGGTGATTTTCACCGTTCTTGCCGAGAGCGTTTCCCGCCGTTTGCGTAAGCGCGGAAAGAAAGCTACCGTTATAAAAATAAGCGTAAGATACAACACCCTCAAAAGCTACGAGAAACAGTGCAAATGTGAGCCGACATTTGTAACGCGCGATCTTGTGAAAATAGCGATGATGCTGTTTTTGTCAAGTCGGGACAGGAAAATACCCGTTCGCTCTCTCGGCATACAGTGTGCAGGACTCGAGGAGGCGGACGAATGGCAGATAACCCTTTTCGGAAAAAATGAAGATGACGCACGAAACGAAGAGCTTGAAAAGACGATTGACTCGGTGAGGGAAAAGTACGGTGATAATATTATAAGTCGGGGTATAGTTCTCAGCGACGGCGCTCTGTCGGGATTTACTCCTTCTCAGAAACGGCTGGTGTGATATTGACAAAACCCGATTTTGTGGTATACTTATCTATATAACATGCGGGGGTATGTATATTTGAAAAAAGCTGATAACAACCTTAACGGAAAAGTAAAAAAAGCTCTTATGCGGATAGGTGTGGGGATGCTCTCCCTTTTGCTCGGCGGAGTTTTCTCTTTTTATCTTGCGATAGGCTGCGGACTCCTCCCGGAGGTTCAGTCTGTTTGGATAGGCTCTGCCATGACGACCTTTCATAACCATTGGCTTGCCGAGGCTTTTATTCCGCAAAGCGTTATAGACAGTGTCATAAATGCGAATAAAGTGGATGACAGCAATGTGGAGTCGACGGTGCAAATAGAAAAGCCGGAGGAAAAGCCTCACGTCAAAACTCCCGAGGAAAAAGAGGCGGAGGAAGAGCAAAAATATAGAGCCGAGGGATATGAAAAGCTCTCGTCGGGAGTTTATCTTAAAGAGGTTACAGGCGCGACAAATTCGGGTAAATTTGTCGGCTATCTCATGCTGTGTACAGATCCGTCACGTGTAAAGCTCGTTGATACGGACAGACAGTTTTCCTGCGGCGCGACTGTCGCCATGATGATTGAAAAGAGCGGCGCGGTCGCCGGTATAAACGGCGGCGGATTTAACGACGGACCTAATTACGATTCAAACGGCGGCACGCCTTCCGGTATAATTATAGAGGACGGGGAGCTTGTATGCCCGAGAAATTATGATTCCAATTTCCGCATTATAGGTATTAACTCCGAGGGAACAATGATACTTAAAAACGGAAGCGCCGCATGGGCTATGGAAAACGGACTTCGCTGCGCTGTTTCGGCCGAGCAGTTTCTTATAGTTGACGGAGAGCGTATGATAACTAAAGGCGACGGCGGTTGGGGAATAGCTCCGCGTACCGCACTCGGTCAGAGAAAAAGCGGAGAGATTATATTACTTGCAATTGACGGCAGACAGCTCGGATACTCAATAGGAGCGGATCTCGTTTCCATTCAGGAAATACTGTATGAAGAGGGTTGTATAAACGCCGCTATGATGGACGGCGGAAGCAGTACCGTCATGGAAAAGGCGACTTATTCGGAAGACGGCAGCTGTACGGTTGAGCTGATAAATAAACCTAATCTCGGGACAGAGCTTTCGGATCAGAGATATATAAATAACGCATGGGTTATAATGCCTAAAGTGAGCGCTGCCGAAACCGAAGAGGCGGAGAATGTATCTGAAGGAACGACAGAATGATGATAGAAAAATCCCCTGAAGGTATACGAAAAATATTGGAAATATTGATAAGTGAAGGATACGAAGCTTATCTTGTGGGCGGTTGCGTACGCGACCGCCTTCTTGGTTTTGAACCTAAAGACTATGATGTGACGACAAACGCCAAACCTCATGATGTGGTAAAGTGCTTTAGAGATTACAGGGTGATTGAAACGGGGATAAAACACGGGACTGTCACGGTTATATGCGAGGGAGAGCAGTGTGAGATTACCACCTTCCGTACAGACGGAGTGTATACTGACAACCGACATCCCGATAATGTGACCTTTTCGGACGATCTGGCGTCAGACCTTTCACGGCGTGATTTTACCGTCAACTCTATGGCATGGGGACAGAACGGGCTCGTTGACCTGTTCGGCGGTGAAGCAGATCTGAAAAACGGGGTAATCCGCGCCGTAGGTGAATCCGAAAAAAGATTTTCCGAGGACGCTTTGCGTATAATGCGAGCCTTGCGTTTTTCAAGTCGTTTTGGCTTTGAAATAGAAAAGGAAACGGCTGTCGGAATGAGAAAATGCGCTCATCTGCTTGAAAACATCGCAAGAGAGAGGATATTTAGCGAGCTTGTCGGTATCGTAATGGGCAAAAGTGCGTTTTCGGTCACCCGTGATTTTGCCGATATTCTGTCTTTTGCAGTGGGAAAAACAACTCCGGTATCGGACTATCTTGCGCTCGATTCGGACGTGCGTCTTGCCGCTTTGTTCTCGCAAAATACCGACGCGATAAAGTCGCTTAAAACTTCGCGGACGACGGAAAACACGGTTGCATATCTTATAGAAAACGCAGACTCTTTACTTCCCGAGGATATCCCTTCGGCACAGAGATTTATAAGACGGCATGGCTATGAACTTGCGCTGAAGCTATGTCTTTTGCGCGCTGACAAAGAGGCATATACAAAAGTAACAGATGTCAAACGCGCTCACCTGCCGAGCAGAATATATGACCTCGCGGTGCGCGGAAACGATATAATTCTTGCGGGATATTCGGGCGCGCAGGTGTCACGTGCGCTTGAAATTGCGCTCGACGGAGTAATCAGCGGAGAGTGTAGGAACAGAAAAAAAGATATTTTAGAGTATATTGACTCGAAAAAAGACGGTATATGAGATGTTTATATCCGATATAGTTTCTTTTTTCATTAACATTATTTACAATTTCACGTATTAATGATATAATAAATAATCAAACTATATTTATAAAAGGGAAATTATGACAGAAGAAAGCAAATCCAAGAAAAAGAGATATATTAACCTTCAAAGTGTCGTATCGGTGATAACTACGCTCGTTTTTTTCGGCGTGTATATTTATATTGCCTCCTTTGTGACAGAACGGACTCTGCTCTTCGGCATTATTATGTTAGTCCTGTGTTTGTGTACGCTGTTGATTTTGCAGGCGTTAAACAAGTATGTTTTTGCGCGTAAAGTGCGGGCCGAAGAAGAGGAACAGCATACGGTCTCGGATCTTGCACGCGGACTTCTCGGTCGGCTCGGTATCCCTGTCGCCATATGTAATGAGGCAGGCAAAATAATCTGGCATAATGTCTCGTTCAGAAAGGCCGCAGGAGCAGAAGACTCTTATTTCGGCTCTGATATTTCAAGCATAGCGGATTTTGACTACCGTAAAATCACAGACGCACATGAAAACATCAGCGGCGGGAAATGTTCTGTAGGTGACGGTTTATATACCGTTAAAAGTTATGATGTGAAGATAGAGGACAGGGACTATAATGTTCTTATTTTTACAGATATAACTGAACTTGAGCATGCGTATGCGAGGATAGATGAGGAGTCAACTCAAGTGGCTCATATAGTTATAGACAACTTAAGTGAGCTTTTGCAATATACTCCTGAAAAGTCGCGCTCGGCTTCCACCGAGATAGAGGGAATACTTTCCGAGTGGGCAAATTCTGTCGGAGGCGTTCTCAAAGAATATGAAAGGGATCATTTCCTCTTTATATTTCACAACTGTTACCTTGCCGATTTTACCAAAGATAAATTTGACGTAATAAATAAAATCCGCGAGGTACGTATAGGAGACGGAAGTCTGCCTGTTACGGTTTCAATAGGCGTTTCGGCTATTGACGGACGGCTGGATGAAAAGGAAAAGGCGGCGCACACCGCACTCGACATGGCGCTTCAGAGAGGCGGAGATCAGGTCGCTGTCAAGTATGAAAACGAGATGGTTTTCTACGGCGGAAAGACAAAAACCGTTCAAAAAAGGACAAAGGTCAGAGCGCGCGTTTTTGTAAACGAGCTTATTCACCATATAAGCATGAGTACAAATGTTCTGATAATGGGACATGCGGGAGCGGATCTCGATTCACTTGGCGCGTGCGTCGGTATAGCAAAGCTCGTACAGTTCTGCGGAGTGGACGCTAATATCGTTGCAGATTCGGACGATCCGAATAACGAGAGATTTTTCAAAAAGCTCTCGTCTATGCCTGGCTATGAGGGAATAGTAATCGACCGTGCGGAAGCGCTCGAGCTTAATCATTCCTCAAGCTTGCTCGTGGTTGTTGATGTAAATAACAGAGAAAAGTTTGAGAGTCCCGATTTATTTGCGAGCGTGAATAAAGCCGTGGTTATCGACCATCATATAAAGAACGATGAATATGAGGTGGCGTTCTCATATATTGAGCCGTCGGCCTCTTCGACTTGCGAGATAGTTTCCGAGCTGCTCGAGCAGGCTCTTCCGACGGGGTCGCTTACCAAGGACGAGGCTGATATGCTCCTTTCGGGAATATTGCTCGACACCAAACAGTTTACCAGAAATACGGGCTCGCGCACCTTCGGCGCGGCACAGTATTTGAGAAATCAGGGAGCTGTACCTGCAGACGCGCAGAACTATTATAAGAGCAGTGTAAACGAATTTACAAGAGAAGCGAGATTTGAGGGCAAGATAAAAACATATAAAGAAAATCTTGCTATCGCGGTAAACGATTATAATGACAATACCGCCGCCGATAGGATTATCGCCGCAAAGGTCGCGGATAAGCTCCTCGAGCTTGACAATGTGCTTGCCTCATTTGCTGTGCTTTCTATAGAAAAGGACGTCTATATTTCGGCCAGAAGCACGGGAAAAATCAATGTGCAGAAGATTATGGAGTATATGGGCGGAGGCGGAAGCTACGATTCCTCCGCGACAAAGCTTGAGAATGTCGACCTTGAAAGCGGCGTCCTCAAGCTGAAAGAAGCGATTGATAAATATTACAGAGAGGACTGAAAAAATGAAAGTTGTTTTTTTACAGGATGTTAAAGGACAGGGGAAAAAAGGAGAAATTAAGAATGTTTCCGACGGATACGCCCGTAATTTTCTCATTCCCAAAAAATTGGCAGCCGAGGCAGATAATAAGACATTAAATGAAATGAAAGGCAAAAAGGCTTCCGAAGAACATCGTATAGAGCTCGAGAGGCAGAGCGCCGCAGATACGGCACGCCGCCTTGAAGAGATAAAAGTTATCATAAAGATGAGCGCAGGGGCGGACTCGCGTCTTTACGGCTCTGTTACAAGTAAGGATATCGCAGAGAGTCTGAAAGAGCAGACGGGAATAGAAGTGGATAAGAGAAAGATAATTCTTCCCGAGCCGCTCAAGTCTTTTGGCTCATACAAGATTGACGTTAAGCTTTACGGAGAAATAACCGGAAAGATTAATGTTACGGTTACTGAAAAATGACAAACGATATTACACAACGCAGAATGCCCTTTTCTCTTGAGGCAGAGCAGTCTGTGCTCGGTTCTGTTCTTGTCGACGCGGAAAAAATCACCGAGGCGGCGGGAGTTCTCAAGAGTGAAGATTTCTATCTTGACGAACACAAGGAAATATTTCTTGCCATGCAGGAGATGTTCAACGCCGACAGGAAAATCGACGTTGTAACTCTTATTGACATACTTGTGCGCCGGGGAGTTTATGACCGCGAACGCAGCATGGATTATCTCAAGGTTATTGCCGACACGGTTCCGTCTGCTTCAAATGTCTCTGACTATATACGTATCGTAAAAGAAAAGAGCCTTTTAAGAAAGCTCATAGCCGCTTGCGATGATACGCTTGACGAGGCTTATGCCGAGTCGGACGACGTCAGAATGATACTCGACCGTGCAGAGCAGAGAGTATATGACGTAAACGATGAAAATAACTCGCGTGGATTTATGCATATACGCGATATACTCGTTGGTACGTACGACCATCTTAAGCTCATACAGGATAATCCTCAGGAAGCGTCCGGAACCCCTACCGGTTTTTTGGGAATTGACCGTTTTATAGTAGGACTTGGTAAGGGAGATCTTTGTATTATCGGCGCCCGTCCCGGTATGGGTAAGACTGCGCTTGCCATGGGAATAGCCTTAAACGTGGCAAAAGAGACGAAAAAGAAAGTCTGCGTTTTCTCGCTAGAAATGTCGAATGAGCAGATAGTACAGAGAATGCTTTCAAGCGAAGCTATGATCGACGGTTATAAAATGCGCTCGGGCAGGCTGGATAATAATGACTGGGAAAAGCTCGCCATTGCTTCATCAAAGCTCGCTGATACCGATATTTATATTGACGACGCAACGGGCGTCACCGTTTCCGCCATGAAAGCAAAGCTCCGCAGAAATAAGGAAAATCTCGGACTGGTCGTAATTGACTATCTCGGCCTTATGAAAAGCGACAGAAAGACTGACAACAGAGCGGTAGAGGTGGGCGATTTGTCCCGAAATCTTAAGATTATGGCAAAAGAGCTGGGCGTTCCGGTTATCGTCTGTGCACAGCTTAACCGCGGAACAGAGGGAAGAACGGATAAACGTCCTACAATGAGCGACCTTCGTGATTCGGGCGCGATAGAGCAGGATGCGGATGAGATTTTGCTGATATACAGAAATGAGTATTATAACCGCGACGGCTCGGACGAGGGCGGTGCAAACGATAATACCGCCGAGATTATTATCGGTAAAAACAGGCACGGCGCCGTCGGCTCTGCAGAGGTCGGCTGGTATAAGGAATACGCCAAATTCACATCAATAGAGAGTAAATATGAGTGATAATAAAAACGGGCGTTTTTTGTTTCTTGCAAAAGAAGCGGTTGATAAATACCGCATGCTTGACTGCTCGTCTGTTCTCGTCGGATTTTCGGGCGGTGAGGATTCCTGCGCGCTTCTTTCGCTGCTTGACGATATAAAGGACGAGTACGGTTTTCAGCTTTACGCCTGCCATGTTAACCACGGAATACGGGAAGATGAGGCAGATAGGGACGAGCGTTTTTGCGTTAATTTCTGCGAGAGGCGGGGCATAAAGCTTTTCGTAAAAAAAATAAATGTCCCGTCCCTTTGCAAAGAACGCGGTTTAGGTACGGAAGAATGTGCAAGATACGAGAGATATCGCATATTTAACGAGATATGCTCTCAAAACTCTATCGAACGTATTGCCACGGCGCACCATGCCGACGACAATGCCGAAACCGTTTTATTTAATCTTTTGCGTGGGAGCGGACTAAACGGTGCGCGCGGTATTCCGCCCGTTCGTGAAAATATTATTCGTCCGCTTATTTTCTGCTCTCGTGTGGATATAATTGAATATGTAAGGGAAAAGGGAATAAGCTTTGTTGTCGACTCGACAAATACAGATATAGATTATTCTCGCAACAGACTGCGCGCGAAGGTCATACCCGAGCTTAAAAGCGTAAATGACGCGGCGGTTTATAATATATCGCGTTTCAGCGAAAGCGCACGCTGCGATTCGGATTTTATCGAAGAATATGCACATAAGCTCATGACGGATGAAATATCCGTTCTCGTTTCTCTCCATAAGGCGGTTTTGTCTCGGATAATCCGCCTTTTGTACGGCAGGGCAGGCGGCGGCTTTCTTGAATCAAAGCATGTCGATGATATTATGCGGATGGTGTACAGCGTGGATAATGTGTCAGCTGTTTCTCTTCCGGGAAAGATCACTTGCCGAAAAGAGAGGGGACGTCTTGTTTTTTCGAAAGAAACCGAGACAGATGAGTTTTGCTTTGCTTTGAAACTCGGAGAAAACAAAGCCGACGGTTTTGATTTCCTTATTGTTGCGTCATATGAAAAACTTCCTAAAAATGTTTTTGAAGATTATATGAATATTTACA
>CAMGCN010000019.1 GCA_946040935.1 uncultured Clostridia bacterium
ATAGCGTAGCGTCTCGTGGGCTCGGAGATGTGTATAAGAGACAGGGAGTGTTTACTGCCTGCCGGCTTCGGGAAGATCACCGTTACGACAGCGAGCGAGCATGACAGGATGATAGCCTTTACCTCGCAGATGGCGCATATAGTTTCAAACGCATTTATTAAAAGTCCCACCGCGGGCTCTCACAAAGGCTTTTCCGCCGGAAGCTATAAAGACTTAACACGCGTTGCCTGGCTCAACCCGGATATGTGGACCGAGCTTTTTCTTGAAAACAAAGAAAATCTCGTTTATGAGCTTGATATTCTGATAAATTCTCTTTCCGAATACAGGATGATAGCCTTTACCTCGCAGATGGCGCATATAGTTTCAAACGCATTTATTAAAAGTCCCACCGCGGGCTCTCACAAAGGCTTTTCCGCCGGAAGCTATAAAGACTTAACACGCGTTGCCTGGCTCAACCCGGATATGTGGACCGAGCTTTTTCTTGAAAACAAAGAAAATCTCGTTTATGAGCTTGATATTCTGATAAATTCTCTTTCCGAATACCGGAAAGCAATTAAAAACGGCGACGCGGAAACCCTGCATAGAATTCTCGACGACGGAAGAAAGAAAAAAGAGGAGGTTGACGGCGCAAGATGAAAACAGTAAAAGTAAACGCCGGCGTAAGCTACGATGTTATCATCGGTAAAGGTCTGCTCTCCGACTGCGGAAAGTACATAAGCGAAATAACAAAAGCGAAGAAAATCTGCCTTGTTTGTGATGACACGGTTGACGCTTTATATTCAAGAGATACAATAAATTCCCTTGAAAGCGCCGGCTTTTCCGTCTGCAAATTTGTGTTTGAACACGGTGAAAAATCCAAAAACGCGACAGTATTTTTATCCCTGCTGAATTTTCTCGCGGAAAAACATTTATCACGTTCCGACCTGCTTGTCGCGCTCGGCGGCGGAGTGGTAGGCGACCTCACGGGATTTGCCGCCGCTTGTTATCTGCGCGGCGTTGACTTCGTTCAGATCCCGACGACTCTCCTTGCGGCAGTGGACTCGTCTGTCGGCGGAAAAACCGCGATAGACATAGAAGCAGGGAAAAATTTAGTCGGCGCGTTTCATCAGCCGCGCCTCGTGATATGCGACACAAATACCCTCTCGACTCTCGATCGGGACATTTACCGCGACGGCTGCGCCGAAATTCTGAAATACGGCATGGTATATGACAAAGACTTCCTCGAGAAGTTAAAAACACGCCACGTAAGCGAATGGGAGGAAGAAGTCATCACACACTGCGTTGAAATAAAACGAGACGTTGTATCCGAAGATGAGTTTGACAGGGGCGCAAGAGCACTTCTCAATTTCGGTCATACCGCAGGTCACGCGCTCGAGGCGATAAGCCGCTTTGAAATATCCCACGGCGCGGCTGTAGCCTGGGGAATGGCAACCGTCACACGCGCGTGCGAAGCGCTCGGCATATGCGAGAAGGGGTGCGATGAATATTTACGTGATATACTCGTAAAATACGGTTTTCCCCTTGAATACGACTATGAGCCGGACGCCCTTGCAAACTCTGCTCTCTCGGACAAAAAGCGCACGGGCGATACCGTAACTCTCATCGTGCCGAGCAAAATCGGCAAATGCGTAACAAAAGACATAAATACAGACAAACTGAAAGAAATTTTCACTCTCGGAAGATAATCGGAAAATAAAATGATAAAGACCGTACACAAAAGCAGAATAAACGGAACAATAGAGGCGATACCTTCAAAGAGCGTTGCACACCGCCTTTCTGTCTGCGCTTTTCTCTCACAGCAAAAAACAAAGCTGCTTTTATCCTCACTCTGCGACGACACGGCAGCAACTCTCGGCTGTATAGAGGCGCTGGGCGGAAAAGTCACAAGAGAAGAAGGCGCCGTGACCATAGAGAGCGGACTTGAGGAAAGCGCCGAATGTGACTGCGGCGAAAGCGGCTCTACACTCCGCTTTCTTTTGCCGGTCATAGGAGCGCTCGGCATAAGCGCGAAAATCCACATGCACGGCAGACTGCCCTCCCGCCCTATCACTGATTTAAGAAACGAGATGATATCCCACGGGTGTGAAATATCAGAAGAGGGTGAAAACCCCTTGCGTATAAAAGGCAAGCTCACATCGGGAGTCTACCGTTTGCCGGGCAACGTAAGTTCACAGTATATTTCGGGTTTACTCTTTGCTCTGCCTCTCCTTTCAAAAGACAGTGAGATCATACTCTCGGGCAAAACAGAATCCGCTCCATATATTTTTCTTACCCTTGCGGCACTCGAAAAATTCTCGGTAAAGGCCGCCTTTGAGGGTAACAGAATAAAAATACCGGGTAATCAGAAATATATCTCTCCGGGCGTAATAAAAGTCGAAGGAGACTGGTCAAACGCCGCATTTCCGCTTTGCGCCGCGGCAATTTGCGGTAAAGTCACACTCACGGGAATAGGAAAATCAATTCAGGGAGACAGAAAAATCCTCGACATACTTCGCGCTTTCGGCGCGAAGGCAGAAGAGGGCGAAGACAGCGTGACGGTAACTCATTCGCCGCTTACGGGAATTACTCTTGACGCTTCAGATATTCCCGACCTCGTACCAGTTGTCGCAGTTGTTGCGGCGGCCGCCGAGGGTAAAACAGAGATTTTCGGAGCGAAACGGCTTAAAATCAAGGAAAGCGACAGGCTGAAAACCGTATGCGATATGATAAACGCACTCGGAGGAAACGCAAAAGAGACCGAGGACGGTATTATAATAACTCCCTGCCCTCTAAAGGGGGGCGAGGTTGACGCGGCAAACGATCACCGAATAGCCATGAGCGCGGCCGTCGCATCATGTGCATGCGAGCGGCCGGTAACCATAATCGGCGCCGAAGCGGTTAACAAGTCTTACAAATCATTTTTCAAGGATTTTGAAATACTATGACAAGCACAATTGAACTGAATAAACTGAAAATATCAATTTCCGGAGCTTCCCACTCTCCCGAAATAAGCGCGGAATGCGACGGTCTGCCTAAGGGCGAGACATTCGACCGGGATAAAATACAGGCGTTTCTTTCACGCCGCGCTCCGGGAAAAGCCAAATATGCAACCGCGAGAAAGGAACCCGACATCGCCGAGTACATATCGGGCGTTGACGGCAGTACTCTCGACGGAAATCATTTTAAGGCGATAATAAGAAACACAAACACACGTTCGGGCGACTATGAAAATGTACGAGACGTTCCCCGTCCTGCCCATGCGGATTTCCCTGCTCAAATAAAATACGGCGCCTCGCGCGAGGTAGCGGGAGGAGGTCATTTTTCAGGCAGAATGACGGCGCCGTTATGTATAATCGGCGGAATATGCAAGCAGTTACTCGAAAAGGAGGGCGTGAAAATCGCCGCCCATATTTACAGAATAAAGGACGTGTGCGACACTCCCTACAATCCGATAAACCCATGCCTTGACAACTTAAGCGATTTTCCGACCTTGAGTGAAGAAGCGTCGGAAAAAATGCAGGAGGTTATCGAGGAGGCAAGGAAAAACGCAGACTCGGTAGGCGGAATAATAGAGTGTGCGGCAACGGGGCTAAAGGTAGGAATAGGAGAGCATATGTTCTACGGACTCGAAGCCGACATCTCACGCATAGTTTTTGCCGTTCCGGCAGTAAAAGGAATCGAGTTCGGAGCAGGTTTTTCGGTAGCCGATATGTACGGAAGCGAAAACAACGACGCCTTTTACTACGACGGGGATAAAATCAAGACAAAAACCAACAACCACGGCGGAATTCTCGGCGGAATGGCGAGCGGAATGCCCCTTATCTTCAGAGCGGCGATAAAACCCACCCCGTCAATAGGAAAAGAGCAGGACAGTATTTCTTTCTCAAAAAAAGAAAACACCAAGCTCATAATTTCAGGCAGGCACGACCCCTGCATACTCCCGCGTGCGGTACCCGTTATTGAGGCGGCGTGTGCAATAGCACTGTATGATGCGTATTTAAGCGAAAAGGACAGATAAAATGGATTTACAGGAATCAAGAAAGAAAATCGACAAAATCGACGACGAGCTGATAAAGCTCTTTGAAGAGCGTATGGCGGTCTCCGCCGAAGTCGCCGAATACAAAAGACAAACGGGAAAAGCAGTACTCGACCCTGCAAGAGAACGCGCAAAAATGGCGGACATTTCATCAAAAAGCAAGGAAAACATGCGCTCGTATATGCGGGTGCTCTATTCGCTGATATTCGAGCTTTCACGCGCTTATCAGTGCTCCCTTCTCAACAAGGACTCGGAACTTTATACGAACATATCAAAGGCGATAGACACAACGCCGAAGGTATTTCCCAAAGAAGCGAAAATCGCATGTCAGGGCGTCGAGGGAGCATATTCTCAAGCGGCGTGCCAAAAGCTGTTCGCTTTCCCCGATATAAACTATTACAGCTCTTTCAGAAAGGTCTTTGCCGCTATCGAATCGGGCGAGTGCGACTACGGCATTTTGCCGCTCGAAAACAGTACCGCAGGCTCTGTAAACAAAGTCTATGACCTCATGATAGAGCACAAATTTCACATCGTTCGCTCTGTCCGAGTAAAAATAGATCACAGCCTTATGGCGAAAAAAGGCACAAAGCTATCGGATATTAAGGAAATAATATCACACGAGCAGGCGCTGAACCAGTGCTCTGCCTTTATATCATCCCTCGGCAAGAATGTCAAGGTAACGGCGGTCGAAAACACGGCGAAAGCGGCGGAAACTGTGTCAAAATCCGAGAAGGGGGACATTGCCGCAATATGCTCAAAAAGCTGTCAGGACCTTTACGGCCTTGAGTGCTTACAGTCGTCCATTCAGGACGCAGGAAACAACCACACGCGTTTTATCTGCATATCAAAGAAGCTCGAAATATACCCCGGTGCCGACAGAACCTCCCTCATGCTCGTCGCACCCCACAGCCCCGGCTCGCTCTACCGCGTGCTCGCGCGTTTTTATGCGTTGGGCATCAACCTGCAAAAGCTGGAAAGCCGTCCTATTCCCAACGAAGACTTTGAATTTATGTTCTATTTTGACCTTGACGCGTCAATCTACTCTCCCGAGTTTATTCAGCTCATGTGCGAGCTTGACGGTTTATGCGACGACTTCAAATACCTCGGAAGCTATACGGAGATTATATGATGAAATGCGGTCTGCTCGGCAAAACGCTCGGTCACAGTTTTTCTCCCCGTATTCACGCCATGCTTGCGGATTATTCCTATCGTCTTTTTGAAAAAAGGGAAGATGAAATAAGCGAGTTTATGAAAAACGGTGATTGGGACGCGATAAACGTAACCATACCCTACAAAAAAGCCGTTATTCCCTACCTTTCGGAAATGTCCGACAGAGCGAAGAAAATCGGCTCTGTTAACACTCTGATACGAAAAAACGGCAAAATACTCGGCGACAACACCGATTATTACGGTTTTGAATACCTGCTGAAAAAGAGCAAGATAGAGATAGCAGGCAAGAAAGCGCTTATAATAGGTGCAGGCGGCGCCTCAGCTACCGCATGGGCGGTACTGTCCGACAAAGGCGCAAAAAACGTCACCGTCGTGTCTCATGAAAACAACACGCATGATTTTCTGACACAGCATTCCGACGCACAGGTAATAGTAAACACAACGCCCGTCGGAATGTACCCGAAAAACGGCATAAGTCCTGTTGACTTATCCCTTTTTCCCCGGCTTTGCGGAGTTATTGACATGATATACAACCCGTCTGTAACAGAGCTTATTTTTGATGCCAAGGAGCGTGATATTCCCTGTATATCGGGACTTCCCATGCTGGTCGCACAGGCAAAAGAAGCCTGTGAGCTTTTCACAGGCGAAAAGATAGATGATTCGGAAATAGACAGAATTACCCAAGTGCTCGAAAAAGAAACGAAAAACATCGTACTCATCGGCATGCCGGGCTGCGGCAAAAGCTCGATCGGCCGTGAAATAGCAAAGACATTAAACAGAGAATTCATCGACTGCGACGCGGAAATCGAACGTGCCGCGAAAATGAGCATACCCGAAATTTTTTCAAAATACGGCGAGGATAGATTCCGTGAAACAGAAAGCGAGGTATGCGCCGAAACAGGCAAAAAAAGCGGTGCCGTCATAGCAACGGGCGGCGGCGTCGTAACAAGACGGAAAAACTACCGTTATCTTAAACAAAACTCGACCGTAGTGCTGATAAAACGCGACCTTTCTCTGCTTCCGAGCGAGGGACGGCCTATATCGCAAGCTCGGGATTTACGTGAAATAGAAGCGGAGAGGAGAGAGCTGTACGCGGCATTTGCGGATATAACCTTTGAAGCGCACGGAGTAAAAGAAACGGCAAAGGAGATAATAGAAAAAATATTATGAATATTCTTATAATCAACGGCCCTAACATAAACATGCTCGGAGTAAGAGAACCCGACATTTACGGCAAAAGCACCTACGCCGACCTTATCGACCTTATCCGTGAGCATTGCAGGGAAAAAGGCGTTACACCCGAGTTTTATCAGTCAAATCACGAGGGAGATATAGTAGACAAGATACAAAGTGCTCTCGGCAAGTTTGACGGCATAGTCATCAACGCGGCGGCATACACTCACACGTCAGTCGCCATACTCGACGCGCTCAAGGCAGTTAAAATACCGACTGTTGAAGTGCACATTTCAGACATCAACGCACGTGATGAATTCCGCAAATTTTCTTATGCTTCACTTTATGCGGAAAAGATGATAGCAGGAAAGGGATTTGCGGGATACACCGAGGCAATAGACTATTTAATCAATCGTTAAAAGGGAGAAAAAGAAATGAAAAAGCAAATGTACGAAAAAGCAGGCCAAGAGTTAGTAAAAGCTCTTAAAAAACGTTACTTCGACGCATACTACGCACAAGACAAAACCGAGGCGTTAAAGCTCGCATTAGAGCTTATACCGAAAGATCACAGCGTAAGCTGGGGCGGCTCATATACTATTGACGAGCTCGGGCTCAAAGAGGCGCTGGCAGAAAGAGGAAATATCCTCATCGACCGTGAAAAAGCAAACAACGCGGAAGAAAAAAACAAACTCGTCCATGAAGCGCTCGGCTGCGGCACATTCTTAATGAGCGCAAACGCGATATCCGCCGACGGTAAGATAGTCAACATCGACGGAACGGGAAACCGCGTTGCGGCGCTCATATACGGACCGAAAAGCGTCCTTGTGGTCGCAGGCATGAACAAGGTGCGCCCTGACATCGACTGTGCGATAAAGCGTGCGAGAAACACGGCGGCTCCTATGAACTCACAGCGCTTTCCGTCATCAAAGCGCCCCTGTTATTTCACGGGAAAATGTTCAGACTGCCTTTGCGAAGACAGTATCTGCGCCCAGATGGTAATCACACGCCTGTGCAAACCTGCAGGAAGAATAAAAGTCATCATCGTCGGAGAAGATATGGGTATGTGACAATGAAAAAAACAGTAATACGGGGATTGCTTATACTCTTCGGCGGCATATCCTGCCTGTTTTTCATCGCTCCGATCATACTCAAAGGAATAATAAACATAGGAAGCGTCGCAGGACTTCTGTTCTTCGGCGGGATATTTCTTATCGGCGCGTTTTACGACGGTTTTGTATCGCTTATCAAAACACTGCTCAAAAGTAAAACAGGAAAAACGGCATTTGTATGTGCGTGCGCTTTTCTTGCCTGTGCGCTGTCGACGGCGGCGGTTTCTTCCGTGTGCATGATACGCGCGTCGGCAAACTACCCGAGGGAAAATGCGACTCTCATAGTTTTAGGCTGCAAGGTCAACGGAGAGCGGCCCAGCCGTATGCTCGCAGAGCGCCTTGAGGCGGCATACGAATACCTTTCTGAAAATCCCGATTCAAAATGCGTCGTTTCGGGCGCACAGGGCCCCGACGAGGGTATTTCAGAGGCGGAATGTATGTACAGATACCTTATCGACAAAGGCATAGACAAAAACAGAATATATAAAGAGGACCGCTCAAAATCAACGAGAGAAAACCTCGCCTACTCTATGGAAATAATAAAGGAAAACGGGCTTATCGAGACCTGTGCAATAGCAACGAACGACTTTCACGAATACCGTGCTTCGCTTATAGCGCGCGATATGGGAATAAAAACCTATTCCGTACCCGGAAAAACCCGTTTTACAGAGCTTCCGCCCTATTTTGTAAGAGAAATTTTCGCAATAGTTTACGAATGGATATTCTGACTGACGTAAATATCCGTTCTTAAAAATAATATTCAGGGGCGATTTTTTTGTCAAAAACGCTTGACAAAAAACACGCCTCTTTGTATAATATAACTTGCGTTGTTATGTTAAAAGGAGATTTGTGTGAAGATTGATATTACCTCCGTGCTTTGCGGTTCGGAAAAGAAAATCAATTTTGAATATTCTCTCCCCTGTGACTCGGTTATACCCGGGGTGGTTTTCCCGAAACCGATAGACGTTCGCGGAAGCGTGACCGACACGGCAGGATGTATAGAGCTGAAGCTAAAAGCTTCCCTCGACTACGAAACCGAATGTGCAAGGTGTCTTTCGCCCGTTACCGGCAGTTTTACGACAGACTTTGGCAGAACAGTCTCGACTGGCGGAACCGGATATGACGAGGATAATGACGATTACGTCACGGTGAATAATAATGCGGTTGATGTCGACATTCCACTTATCGAACAAATACTGCTTGAATTCCCGACGAAATTTCTCTGCAAAGAGGACTGCAAGGGGCTTTGCCCTAAATGCGGAAAGAACTTAAACGAGGGAAGCTGTTCCTGCGTTACAAAAGAAATCGATCCGCGCCTTGCACCGCTCGCAAAACTTTTTGAAAATAATTAATCTGTTTTATATACTTAAGGAGGCAACACAAAATGGCTGTACCGAAGAGAAAAGTCTCGAAAGCGAGACGCGATAAAAGACGCTCAAACGTATGGAAGCTCAAGCTTCCCGGAATGACGAAGTGCCCGAAATGCGGCGCATACAACCTTAACCACAGAGTATGCAGCGAGTGCGGCTACTACGACGGCAAGGAAGTTGTCAAGAAAGAGGCGTAAAAAACGCAGAGAAGGGAGTGCATTTTTCCATGCATCCCCTTTTTGTTTATTTACGGCAAAAACAGACATAATATTATTAATTTTATGATTAATAACGGATTAAGCAAAGCCCGGACGGGTTTTTACACTCGCCGTCGGTCGTAATTCCGTTCTTTTCAGCTTAAACTAAACCGGAGGTTTCATGGTTAAAATAAGCGAAGTGACAAAGGGCTCGCCTGCCGCAAAGGCGGGTCTGCTTCCCGGAGACTATATTATTTCCATAAACGATAATGAACTAAACGACGTTCTCGACTACCGTTTTTATCTTACGGAAAAG
>CAMGCN010000020.1 GCA_946040935.1 uncultured Clostridia bacterium
GTCATTCCTCTTCTCACTATGAAGCTTTTCAGCGAAGAGAGAAAAACGAGAACCGAGCAGTTGCTTTTAACCTCTCCCGTATCTCTTACGGGAATGGTAACGGCAAAGTTTCTCGCCGCTTTCACTGTGTTTGCAGTGACATATGCCATCTCTTCTCTTTCCTTCATTTCACTGTACGTCTACGGCGAGCCTAACACGGCCATGCTGATAGGAAACTCGGTGGGAATAATCCTTATGGGCGCCTCTTGCATTTCGATAGGCGTTTTCATATCCTCGGTTACCGAAAATCAGCTTATTGCGGCAATCGGCGCCATGGCGATAAACTTCGCGTTTATTATGGTTAACTTCCTGTCCGACTATGTAAACAACGCCGTCGTAAGAGTAATACTCAACTGGGTTTCGCTCATTGACAGATATGACAGATTCGGTAACGGCATTTTCGACTTCAACGCCGTATTCTACTATATTTCAATATCCGTCGTATTCTTATTCCTGACCGTTCGGGTATTTGAAAAACGGCGTTGGTCTTAAGAAGGGCGGTGACACAGATGAAAAAAGAACAGATAAGAAAATTCAAATACGGAGGAGCCGCAGTTGCATTTACGGTGGCTTTTGTCGCTGTTATTATAATTCTTAACGTGATATTCTCCGCTCTTTCCTCACGCTTCACCCTTTATGCCGACATGACAAAGGCAAAAATGTACGGCATATCCGACACGACAAAAGAACTTTTGTCTGATTTCACAGATGATGTGAAGATAGTATTTTGTACTCCCCTCGACAAGCTGGGAGACAACAAATACTCGTCCATGATATACACCCTCGCGCAGGCGTACAGCTCTGAATTTTCCAACATTTCCATAGACTACATGAACTGGGAAACGGAAACCGAACGCGCGCAGAAATACAAGACGACGGCAGGCTCTACAATCAATTCAAGAAGCGTTATAGTCGACTGCCCTTCGAGAAATCAGTGCCGCGTGTATTCATGGGACTCGTTTATCGCCTACACATCGGACGGCGCGGAATACGGCTTTAACGGTGAACTTAAGTTCACATCGGCTCTTTTGCAGATAACGGGTGACAACCCCTCTGTATGCTTCACCACAAATCATTCGGAGGATATCAAGGGCGCTTCGGCTCTCATGTCTCTGTTTGAGAGCGCAGGTTTTACCGTAAACTTAACCGATCTCACAAAAGATGAAATTCCGCAGGATGCAAAGGTCATAGTTATATACGGTCCTAAAACCGACTTCTTCGGTGCGGACAGCGTATACAATGAATTTGAAAAAATAGACAGCTTCATCGCCTCTTACGGACACATGATGGTTTTCCTCTCTCCCGAGGCAGGAGAACTTCCCGAGCTTAATGAATATTTGCATGACAACTGGTATATCGACGTAAGCAATGAAACGGTCAAAGACACCCCTGAAAACACACTTTCTGATAACGGACTTGTTATTTCCGCACAGTATGCGACCGACGACTCGCCGGGCGCCGCGCTCACAAAAGAGCTTCGCTCTCTCGGAAACGCTCCCAAAGCGGTAGTTCCCTCTTCTCTTGCGCTGTCAACAGCAAGGGGCGGAGACAGCGACACAAAGAGCGTAAACGCCTCGTATGTCTTAAAATCAAGCGACGGCGCGACCGCTATCGGCAAGGAGAACACAACAGGCGAGTTCGGTCTTGTCATGCTGTCGGCGAAGATAATCAACACTGAAGGTGAAAACCACGACGGCTACCTTCTCGTCTCGGGAAGCTGCGACTTTGCAGGCGAGGGGTATATCTCATCCTCGACCTACGCGAACAAGGACATCCTCTACGCCGCAATGAAATCAATGGGCAAGGACAAAGTGCCCGCAAATATAGACGTCAGAAAATTCGAGAGCTCGTCGCTCGATATAACCACATCGCAAGCTAACAACTGGACTATCGTCTTTAGCGTCGCCATACCGACGATTTTTGCGGCGCTCGGGCTCATCGTATATATCAGGAGAAAACATCTGTGATGAAAACCTCTACTATCAAAAAGCAGACAGTGACGACAATTATCATCGCAGTCTGCACAATAGTGCTTATAATCCTGTATTTCGCCGTGCTGTCTCCTCTGCTCAACAGTACAACCGAGGAAAACGGGGCGCCTGCACTGCTTAACGGCGAGTCGCTCGGCACGCAAAACAGAATATTTTTATATGAGTATATGTCGCCGGAGGACATAAAGATCGTCGCCGTGAGCAACTCATACGGCGAATACTCTATTTCCCTCTCGGATGACGGGAACTACTATATCGACGACAACAAAAACGCGCCTTACGACACGGCACTCTTTTCATCACTTTGTGTTTCGGTGGGATATTCCCTGTCAATGAAAAGAATACTCCCCTCCCCCGAGGACGGAACAGAACCCGAGAGCATCGACTTCTCGATATATTCTCTCGATGAAGAAAACGCCTGCGCTCATTATACGGTAACTTCAAAAACGGGAAATTCATACACTGTATGGATAGGCGATGAAATAGTCTCCGAACAGGGCTACTATGCCAGACTCGAGGGAAGAAACGCAGTATATATTATCGGTAACGATATTAAAAATACCGTTCTTTCCCCAATCGAAAGCATAGTCACTCCTATGATTACCTTACCCACATCATCTCAGGATTACTATAAAACCGACTACTTCACCGTATGGAAAAAGGGAGAGCATTTTGTCACGGTACACATGCTGTCAACTCAGGAGGAGTTAGACAAATACGCGACAGATACGCGATATATTATGGCGTACGCACAAAATGTAAAATCCTCGGACGTGACAGAGGCGCAAACCCTCTCCGAAGTTAAAAAACTGCTTGGAGATTCCGCGCTTAAATACAACTACACGCCCGCGATCGACGAATACGCCGCAGTCCTTGAAAAGTTCTCAAACTTTAAGGGCGAATCTACTGTAAAGCTTATAGAGCCTCTGAAAGAAAACGCAGACGAAAAAGAGACAGAGGAATATGTATATAAAGTAAATTCCCTGTTATCCGAATACGGCATAAACCTCACAAAGCCTGCATACGAGCTTTTCTTTAATTATAACGGGGTGAACAACTACGCCGTATTCTCGGAAAAGAACGCAAACGGAAATTACTACGCATTTTCCTACACATTCGGACTGATCGCCGAGATAGCGGCAGACGACCTCGCATTTCTTGACTGGTCGTTTGAAGAATGGGTGGAAAGCGCATTCTTCCAAAAGAACATAACTAAAGTGGGAAAGATTTCTCTATACTCGCCTGACGCGTCATACGACTTCACGCTCACACATACCGACGGTAACAGCGCAAACGATAAGCTCTCGGTAAAAGAGGAAAACAGCGCCAAAGCCATCAACACAGCACAGTTCCGCGAGTTTTTCAAGGTGCTTTTGACCCGTGAAATCCGAGGAAAGTTCGAGGGTGAGATACCTGATGAGAGCAAGCTCATGGCAACGCTGACAATCACATCTGTCGGCGGCAGTGAGACAGAATATAAATTTTATCAAAGCTCAACCCAGCGCGCTTACATGACAATAAACGGCGAGGGTGAATTCTATACCCTCACATCGGGAGTTAAAAAGATGCTGTCAGACGCGTCCAAGCTCCTTACGGGAGAAGAAATACACAGCGAGGAGCTTAATTAATGAAAAAAGCACTTATTTCAGCGCTCGCCGCACTTCTTTTGCTTGCCTCCTGCGGCGAGAAAGCGCCCGAATATGAAGAGTTTTACAGTTACGCTGAAACAAGCACTGTTCAGTACGAAAACTCGCTCACTGCGCAAACCGTCCTCTTAAAAACAGACAATGCAGAAATCACCTGCGCCGAGTTTATGTATTATTTGGCAACCGAAAAAGAAAAGCTCCGTGAAGGTGTGTGGAACGCATACTCGCAGGAGGAAAAAGCAGAGTTTGTCAAAAGCAAAGTCATACCTGAAATTTTCTTCACGCGCTGTGCCGCCACCCTCGCGCAAAAATACGACATATCCGTTTCATCCGACGAATATGCCGAGTATGAGGAATACATATCAGACGCGAAAGACAGCTATGCCGGAAAAGAAGGTTTCGATGAGTATCTAAATAATCAACATATGACATACGACCTATACCGCTTTTTGTCTTTACAGGGCGTTTTGACATCAAAGGTGTGCGAGTACTACACGTCCGAGCTCACCACCCCTGTCCACGCAGACGACGAAACACTTTTCGAGGCGGTAAAAAACGGTGAAATCATACGTGTAAAGCACATACTCATAAAAAACGATGTCGGTGACGATGAACAGGAAAACTTCGCAAAAGCAAAAGAGCTGGAAAACCTAATCAATGAGGGTGAAGACTTCGACAAGCTCGTAAAAGAATATTCGGAGGACCCCGAGCTTGAAAACGAGCCTGACGGTTATTACATCGTAAAATACGAGATGGAGGACGCGTTTACCCAAGCGGCGTTCTCACTTAAAGTCGGCGAAACCAGCGGCACGGTGTATGTAAACGCCCCGTCCTATTCAGGATATCATATTATCAAACGATACGAGCCTGATGACGGGTATGTAGATAAAAACCTCTCGTCACTTCGTTCAAACTACCTCGCAGGGAAATTCTACGAAGAAGTTTATAAGATGTGCGACGAGTTAAATATCACCTACACCGAAGATTATAATAAAATAGAGCTCTGACAAACAGAAGCTGTAACAAACACCTCTCTGCTACTGCAGAGAGGTGTTTGTTTCTCCGTATATCCTGTTTCAAACGGTGTTAAGGCGAGTTTTCAGCCATTTAGAATAGCATAAATACGACATTCTTCCCGTATATACGAGCTTGGTATCGCCCGTCAGGGTGACTTTTCCGTTTTTGTAGTTGACAATCAGGTCTCCCCCGCGCACTTTAACGGTTATATCTTCACCCTCGGGGCAATACCCGTTTTCGACCGCCGCGACAACCGCCGCGCATGCGCCCGTACCGCAGGCGAGAGTTTCTCCGTTTCCGCGTTCATACACGCGCATCTTTATCATATTTTTATTTACCACCCGAACAAACTCGGTATTTATTCTTTCGGGGAACATTGGCGCGCTTTCAAAGAGAGGCCCTACGTTTTCTATATCAACGCCGTCGACCTTTGAACAGAATACTACGCAGTGGGGGTTTCCCACACCGACGCATGTTATGTTATATTCCTTACCCCCGATAACCGCGGGACAGTTTATTATCTTTTCGCTGTCGCTGACGGCAGGCAGGTTTTTGGCCGAGAGCTCCACCTCACCCATATCTACGCTGACAAGAGTGACCTTGCCGTTGCGTGTATACATTTTGAGGCTTTTTACGCCTGTTTCCGTCTCTATCTTCGCATTTACGTCGGATATATATCCGTTATCATAAAGGTACTTGCCTACCGAACGGATACTGTTTCCCGCCATTTTGCCGTCAGAGCCGTCCTTATTGAATATCCGCATACGTGCGTCGGCAATATCCGAGCGCTCGATTAAAACGAGACCGTCTCCGCCCACACCGTAGTGTCTGTCGCACATAAATACCGCGAGCGACTCGGGACAGGTTATCCTGCCGTCAAAATTGTCAATGAAAATATAATCGTCTCCCGTGGCCTCCATTTTGCAGAAATCAATTATCTGTTTTTCGTCGCTCATGGAGTTTATATCGACAAGCTCTGTATTTTCAAGATTATATCTGCTCTTTATAATCTGCGCCGCGGCATACGCGGTGTCAAGCGAGGTAAAGCAAGGAATCGACAAAAGCAAAGCCCTGCGGCTGAGCGATATATAATCGTCAACCGTCGAGTCCATCAGCGCGCCCGTATATACAACAAAGCTAATCTTGCCCGAATCGAGAAGAGAAATCGCCTCGTCTATTCCTCCGCCGACGGTTATCGCGTCAATTCCGAGAGAGGAAATCGATTCTGAAGTTTCAGGTGTGGCGTAAAGCTCAAAACCGAGGTCGAAAAGGCACTTCGCAAGTGATACTATCTCGAGTTGGTCATGAGTATCAACGCTGATAAACACCCCGCACGGATTCACAGCCGTAGGTGCGCGCAAGCGCTTTCCCGAAGCCGAAAGTCCCTTGAAAAGAGCTTCGTTCAGAGTTCTTCCTACTCCCAAAACCTCACCCGTGCTCTTCATCTCGGGCCCGAGGTACGAGTTTGCGTCCGTCAGCTTCTCAAAGGAAAAAACAGGTACTTTGACCGCAAAATACGGCGGCGTTCTGTACAGTCCCGTTCCGTATCCGAGGGAAGAAAGCATTTCTCCTATCATAACGCGCGACGCTATATCTACCATCGGCACGCCCGTAACCTTACTGATATAAGGCACTGTCCGCGAAGCACGCGGATTTACCTCTATTACATAAAGCTCGCCCTCATATATGAGATATTGTATATTTACAAGTCCCTTTGTGCCGAGCGCAAGGGCGAGTTTTGTCGAACAGTCGGCAATAGTATCGAGCATTTTATCGTTTATACTGTACGGGGGATAGACCGCGATAGAGTCTCCGCTGTGTACGCCTGCCCGTTCAATATGCTCCATAACACCCGGAATGAGAACATCCTTTCCGTCGGAAATCACATCGACCTCCAGCTCTGTTCCCGGCATATATTTATCGACAAGTACGGGATTTTCTATTCCAGACTCGAGTATACGCTCCATATAGAGACGCACCTCATCCTCGTCATGAACAATCTTCATGTTCTGTCCGCCGATAACGTACGATGGGCGCAGAAGCACCGGATAACCGAGGGAATTTGCCGCGGAAATAGCTTCTTCAAGAGTCGATATTCCCATACCCCGAGGACGTTTTATATTAAATTCACCGAGAAGCTTATCAAACCGCTCTCTGTCCTCTGCGAGATCTATACCCTCTGCCGAAGTGCCGAGGATATTCACACCCATACCGTCAAGGAATTTTGTAAGCTTTATCGCCGTCTGTCCGCCGAACGCAACAACCACGCCTACAGGCTTTTCCACCTTAATAACATTCATTACGTCCTCGGGCGTAAGAGGCTCGAAATACAGTCTGTCGGCGGTATCGTAGTCGGTAGAAACCGTTTCGGGGTTATTATTGACTATTACGACATCATAGCCCATCTCTTTGAGCGCCCAGACGCAATGAACCGACGAATAGTCAAACTCTATTCCCTGTCCTATACGAATAGGTCCCGAACCGAGCACCATGACAACGGGTTTTCCCGAACGCTCAAACGAACGGGCTTCACATTCACCCGAAGCCACCGAATAGAAATAGGGCGTTTCGGCGTCAAATTCTCCGCCGCATGTATCGACCATTTTATATGAGAAATCAGAGCGGAAGGAAAGCGACTTTTCGCCTGAAATACGCAAAAGCGCGTCATCGGTATAACCGAGTCGTTTACCGCGCATATAGCTCTCCTCGTCAAAACCGCCTTTTACCGTATTCTCATAATCTGCAAGATTTTTTATCTTATATAAAAACCATTTGTCTATTTTAGTTATTTCGTGAATTCTTTCAGGACTCATTCCCGACAAAAGTGCCTCAAAAACCGTGAAAAGTCTGCGGTCGGTAACATGCTCAAGCCGTTTTTCAATCGGCTCGTCGCTTTCAGGCGCGGCGTGCAGAGTATCAAGTGATATTTCAGCTCCCCTTACCGCTTTCATAAGCGCCGCCTCAAAGCAAGGCGCTATCGCCATGACCTCGCCTGTCGCCTTCATCTGTGTGCCGAGAGCGCGCGAAGCGCCGGCAAACTTGTCAAAAGGCCACTTGGGCAGTTTTACGACAACATAGTCGAGCGCGGGCTCAAAGCAGGCGCATGTCTTTCCTGTGATATCGTTTTTGATTTCATCGAGTGTATAGCCGAGCGCTATTTTCGCCGTTATCTTTGCTATGGGATATCCCGTCGCCTTTGAAGCCAGCGCGGACGAACGGGAAACACGGGGATTTACCTCTATGACCGCGTACTCAAAGCTGTCGGGATTAAGCGCAAACTGGCAGTTACAACCGCCGACTATACCGAGCGCGCTGATAATGTTAAGCGATGCCGAGCGGAGCATCTGATATTCCTTGTCCGAAAGGGTAAGCGCGGGGGCGACAACTATCGAGTCTCCCGTATGAACTCCTACAGGGTCGAAATTTTCCATACTGCACACGGCGACGACATTACCCGCGCTGTCGCGCATGGTCTCAAACTCTATCTCTTTCCAACCGTATATATACTTTTCAACGAGTATCTGATTTATGGGCGAAGCGTCGAGTCCCGTGCGTGCAACACGGGAAAGCTCGTCCGCGTTATATGCCACGCCGCCTCCCGCGCCGCCAAGCGTATATGCCGGTCTTACTATAACGGGATAACCGATTTTATCCGCTGTCTTGAGTGCTTTTTCTATATCGTTTGCGATATCCGATGGAATTGTCGGCTCGCCGATTTTTTCCATGCTCTCTTTGAAAAGCTCTCTGTCCTCCGCTTTTTTAATCGCCTCAACATTCGTTCCGATAAGGCGAACGCCATGCGCGCTCAAAAAACCCTCTGCCTCAAGCTCGGTAGAGATAGTGAGTCCTGTCTGACCGCCGAGCCCTGCGAGCAGTCCGTCGGGTTTTTCTTTTTCTATTATTCTTTTTACTGTTTCGGTATTCAGAGGCTCAAGGTATATTTCATCTGCAAGCGCCCTATCGGTCATGATAGTCGCAGGGTTAGAATTAACGAGAACAACATTTACCCCTGCCTCCTTGAGTACCCGGCACGCCTGTGCGCCCGCATAGTCAAATTCCGCCGCCTGACCGATAACGATAGGACCTGAACCTATCACCATAACCTTTTTTATACTTTTATCAAGCGGCATTATTCCTTACCTCCCATAAGCGCACAAAACCTATCGAAAAGAAAGTCGGTATCGTGAGGTCCTGAACATGCTTCAGGATGAAACTGCACCGAAAAAGCCGAAAGCGACGGATAGTCGATGCCTTCGCAAGTACCGTCGTTTGCATTAACATAGCTTTGTTTTCCGACTTTTATACTATCCCCCGTAACTGCGTAACCGTGATTCTGACTTGTGATATATGTACGTCCGCCGAAAAGGTCGCGTGCTCCCTGATTTGCTCCTCTGTGACCGTACTTGAGCTTTTCTGTTTTCGCGCCCTGCGCCAACGCCATAAGCTGATGACCGAGGCATATTCCGAACATGGGAACCTTGCCCATAAGCATAGCTATTTCTGATATTATTTCTTTATTTTCCGCAGGATCTCCCGGGCCGTTTGAGAGCATTACGCCGTCGGGCTGCAGAGCCAAAACCTCTTTAGCGCTTGTATGCGCTGGCACAAGAGTGACCTCA
>CAMGCN010000021.1 GCA_946040935.1 uncultured Clostridia bacterium
GATCAATGCATGGTGGACGTAACCGACATACCCTGCCGCGTGGGGGAGGAAGCAGAGATTTTCGGCAAGCACCAGAGCGCCGAGGTCTTTGCAAAATGCGCCGGTTCAATAGGATATGAGACCACCTGCCTTATTGGAAAACGAGTGATGCGGGAAGAGGTGAGCGAAAATTAAAATCATAGAAAAAATACTCATTTTTTTCAAAAAATGCTCTGATGACGCTGTCGGAGCATACGCCGCTTTCACCGCCTTTTTCACTATAGTATCTTTCTTTCCGTTTTTAATGCTGTTGCTCACCTTGCTTCAGTATCTTCCCTTCTCGGCCGCAAATATAACCGAGTATATAGCTGCTATTTTACCTGCTTCTGTTGTTGAGATGATAAGTCCGATAATCGAAGAGATATACAGCGCTTCCGGCGCGCTCATCTCCATCACTGCTATTTCCGCAGTATGGGCGGCTTCAAAAGGAGTATACGCGCTCGTATGCGGACTGAATCAGGTTTACGGTGTAAAGGAAACGAGAAGTCTCGTCGTAGTGCGTGCAATGTCGGTCTTCTACACGGTAGTTTTCATAATCGTTCTCGTTGCGAGCATAGGCCTGTTTATTTTCGGAACAAAGATATTTTTATTCATCAGCGAATACGCTCCTTGGATTGCCGTATTCAAAAATATGCGTTTCGCGCTCGGTATTTTCTTCTTTGTGGTTTTCTTTCTCACGATATTCAAGGCTCTTCCGAATCATAAGTCGAGAATTCGAGACGAGCTTCCCGGCGCGGTTATTGCCGCTTTGGCATGGCTGCTCTTCAGTACCATTTATTCATATTATATAAATCATTTCAGCTCTTTCCCTATAATATACGGCTCTATCGCGGCGGTAGTTTTTATGATGCTGTGGCTGTACTTCTGTATGTATATCACCCTCATGGCGGCGGAATTCAACGCCGTGAGAAAAATGACAAAATCACCGCCCGATTTGTGGAATATGAAATAAATACAGGAACAGTTTACATTATAAAAGGTATGACCTTTATCGGTCATACCTTTTTATTTTGCAAACTGAGAATTATATAAATTAAAGTAAAATCCCCCGGCTTCGAGAAGGGAACGGTGAGTGCCGCATTCAATAATTTTGCCGTCCCGCATAACGAGTATAAGGTCCGAGTTTTTAACAGTCGACAGGCGGTGGGCGACTACGAACGATGTTCTTCCCTCCATCATTGCGGAAAATGCTTTTTGTATTCTGATTTCCGTCTTGGTATCAATAGACGAGGTCGCCTCGTCAAGTATCAGCATAGGCGGCAGGCACAGCATAACGCGAGTTATACACAAAAGCTGTTTTTGCCCTTGGGAGAGGTTTCCGCCGTCCTCGCCTATTACCGTATCATAACCGTTTGGAAGTCGCTTTATAAAGGAGTGGGAATGTGCCGCTTTTGCCGCGGCGACAACCTCCTCATCCGTCGCGTCGGGTCTGCCCATGACGATATTATCGCGTATAGTTCCGCCCTTCAGCCACGTCTCCTGCAAAACCATGCCGTAGGAGGTACGCAGGCTTTTTCTCGTCACGCTCTTTATATCTTTTCCGTCGACGGATATAACTCCCTTTTGAGGATCGTAAAAGCGCATGAGAAGATTAATCAGCGTGGTTTTTCCGCATCCCGTCGGACCTACTATTGCCACGCGCATGCCCGGTTTTACATTAAGATTCAGGTTTTCTATAAGCGGTTTGTTCTCATCATACGAAAAGCTGACGTTATCTATGTTAACCTCGCCTGACACATTTGAAAGCTCTGCGTCGCCCTCGGGCGCGCGCTCGGGGGAGTCGATAAGGGAAAATATATTCTGCGCGCACGACATGGCATTCTGAAGCTCTGTCACTACTCCCGAAATGTCATTAAAGGGTTTTGTATACTGCGTCGCATACGCGAGCATACAGGAAAGACCGCCGACTGTAAGAGAGCCGCCCTCGATTACATTTATCGCGCCGAATAAACAAACTCCTGCGTAAACGATATTATTTACAACCCGCGTTGACGGATTTGTAATAGATGAGAAAAATATCGCATTAAGGGAAGCACGGCGGAAACGGCTGTTTGATTTATCAAAGCGCTCCTGCGCCGTATCCTCGAGGGCGAGAGCGCTGACCGTCTTTTTTTCACCTATCATCTCGTCGATAACGGCGGTCTGCGCTCCGCGTGCCGCTGTCTGTTCGTTAAAGTACCGAAAGCTCTTTTTAGCTATAAAGGACGCAACGAAAAGCGACATGGGAGTTACGAGCAGTACGACGAGCGCAACGGATACGCTCTCACGGAACATTACAAAAAGCGTGCCGAAAATAGTGAGAACGCCTGTAAAAAGCTGTGAAAATCCCATGAGAAGTCCGTCGGCTACCTGGTCCGCGTCTGCAATAACGCGGTTTACCGTTTCTCCTGATTTATGCGAATCAATATATGAAAGGGGGAGAACCGTTATCTTGTCAAACGCCCTTTTTCTTAAATCGCGAACGCAGGAAAAGGCTATTTTATTGTTTGACACACCGAGCAGCCAGCCCGAAAGAGCAAGTCCGAGCGCGCACAAGGCTATGCGAAGAAGAAGGGGCAGCAGCCCGCCGAAATCAACCTGTCCCATGTCGACTATCATGTCTATAGCCTCGCCTGCCGTAACGGGAATAATGAGAGTTAAAACGACGCTTACCGCCGCAAATATAAGGGAGAGTATAACAAACGGCGTGTATGGTTTTATAAGCTTGAGCACTTTTTTGAGAGTTTTCATTATTCACTCTCCTTTTCAAATTGAGAATAGTATATTTCCTCATACTCGGGACAACGGGAAAGGAGCTCCTCATGACTTCCCATATCCGATATTTTTCCGTCGTCGAGAACAATTATTTTGTCGCACCCCATAACGCTCGACGCCCTTTGAGAAACGATAAATACCGTAGGACTGAAGGACAGCTCGCTTATCGCGCGTCGGAGCGCCGCGTCGGTTGCATAGTCGAGCGCCGACGCCGAATCGTCAAGTATAAGAATTCGCGGTTTTTTTACCAGCGCGCGCGCGACGGTCAGCCTCTGCCTCTGTCCTCCCGAGAAATTCTTGCCTCCCTGCTCTATCTCCTCGTCCAGTCCTTTTTCCTTTTTCTTCACTATATCGAGAGCCTGCGCGGCGTCGAGCGCCTCATAGAGCTCGCTGTCGCTCACGTCCGATTTACCTGCACAGAGATTTTCGCGAACTGTGCCCGAAAACAGCACTGCTTTTTGAGGCACATATCCTATAAATGAGCGCAAAAACGAAAGGTCGTAATCCCTCACATCACGTCCTCCCAGGGTGAGCTTTCCGCCCGTTATATCATAAAGCCTGGCAATCAGAGAGACAAGAGTGCTTTTTCCGCTTCCGGTCGAGCCGATAACGCCTATCCTTTCTCCCTCTGTTGCGGTAAAGGTAATATCGGAAAGAGCCTCTTCCTTTGCTCCGCGGTAGCGCAAAGAAACATTGTCAAAAACAATATCATATCCTTCGGCGCTTTTAATCTCGCCGTTCTTCATGGACGGCTCGGCGGCAAGGACGTCATTGATTCGCGAAGCGGAGGCAACCGATTTTGTCGTAGTTATAACGAGGTTTGCCATCTTTACAAGCTCGGTGAGTATCTGCGCCATGTAGTTATAAAGAGCGACTACGGCACCCTGCGTTATCGCACCGCCGTCTACCCGTATTGCGCCGACATATATGAGCAGGGCGATGCTGACATTTACTATAAAATAAGTTACGGGATTTAACAAGGCGGATATCTTTCCGCCGAATACGGAAGCACGGTAAAGCGCCGTGTTTTTTTTATCAAAAGTATCCCTTTCCTCTTCCTCTTTTGCAAAAGCACGGATAACTCTTACGCCCACGAGGTTTTCCCTCGTTGTGCCTGTCACCGAGTCGAGTCGGCTTTGAATACGCTTATAAAGGGGCACGGTGCCGAACATTATTAAGAAAATAATCACAAAGAGCAAAGGCACCATAACGCAAAAGACGAGCGCGGCATGAGAATCCACGGTAAACGCCATTATGACCGCGCCGAAAACCACGAAGGGCGCGCGCATTATCAGCCGCAGGGTAAGATTTACGCCCGTTTGAACCTGTGTCACGTCCCCCGATATACGAGTGATGAGTTTTGAAACGCCGAAAAAGTCAAGGTCAGAGTATGACAGAGACTGAATGTGCGAAAACAGAGTACGTCTTAACTCATATGCAAATCCCGTCGCCGCACGCGCGGAAAAATACTGCGCCGTCACGGCAAAAAGAAAACCGAAAAAGGCAAAAATCAAAAGCAGCAGAAACATTTTATAAATATACGGCTTGTCCGCACCGCCTATTCCTCGGTCGATAAGGGAAGCGACAACCAGCGGCACGGAAAGCTCAAAGCACGCCTCAATCAACTTAAAAAGAGGAGCCAGAACACACTCTTTTTTATATCTTTTAAGAAAATGTAAGAGCTTTTTCATTTGAGAATATCATCATCCTTTGTTATCTGCGTTTTGTCTTTGAGCGCGTCCCCCTCGGGGCTGTCGCCGTCTATAATGCTGTCATAATCCTTAATGTCTTTTTCCCCGCTTTCAAAGGCCATGCCCAGGCACAAAACTCCCGAAGTAAGAAGGATGAGAACATGGCAGACAATGCGTGAAATATAAACGTAAAAACCGTTATACGCGCTCGAATAGTAAAAGAGCTGCGGCACCTTCATTATCGCCGCGACGACAAATACGGCGGAGGAAATAATGCCCGAAAAAAAGGCAAACCGTCCCGAGCGGAAAAAGCCAAAAGCCGTAAGACATGTGATTATCATAACAACCGCGCAGGGAACAACCGTCCAAAATATGAAATCAACCGTTTTATCGACAGAGTGAAAATAAAATGTCCACACTGTAAGCAACGCAGGAGAAAGGGCGGCAAACACCGGCTTAAATCGGGCGAACACCGCACAGATAAGGGAAACGGCGGGCGACAAAACAAAAATCAAATCAAGCGTAAAATAGTTTCCCGAACGGAAAGCGAACAAGGTCGGGTGAAGGCCTGTCAGCGAATTATAGGTCATATCGCACAGGGCGAAAAAAATCGCCGCCGCCGAAAAATATACGGCACAAACAAAAGCACCCGTGTTTTTCTTAAATTTGCAGTTATACATCATTTTTATTATGATTCCTCTCAACTATTCTATTCTACCACACAATAGCAAAAACTTCCACCTCTTTCACGATAAAAGTTTTCACTCATAAAATATTAAGGGCGATGTTTAACATCGCATTATCGGGACAAAAATAAGTATGAGGAGATGGAAAAGACTTGATGATAAAAAGAGGCGACATATTTTACGCCGACTTAAGCCCTGTTGTTGGCAGCGAGCAGGGAGGAATACGCCCTGTCATAATAGTTCAGAACGACGTGGGAAACAAATACAGCCCTACGGTCATAGCCGCGGCAATCACCAGCAGAATGTCAAAAGCACGCCTGCCTACTCATATTGACATTGTCGGATGTGCGGAGGAATTCGGACTCGCAAAAGATTCCGTCATTCTGCTCGAACAGATACGTACTCTTGACAAAAAACGTCTTAAAGAAAAAATGGGACACGCCGACGAATCACTTATGGCTCAGGTAGACTCTGCCCTCGGCATCTCGGTAGGACTTGACCGCACGGAAACAACAAACACAGGACAGGGCACGGCGTAAGTTCCTGCCCCGTAGCTGACTCAAACACGCGCACAAGGGACTGTAAAAAAACGTGCAAAAGGAAGGAAAATCAGTTTGCGGCGGATTTACCGCCGCAAATCAAGGAGGCTATCTCCCACTTAACGCTCTGCACGTTTTTTTACAGTTCCTTTCTGTTTTTACCGAGAAGTATCATATCATATATTTTCAGTCCCGCTATACTGAGTATGCCGGTTGCGGCATACAAAAGCGCGGCGTGAAAATACTTCCCTTCGCCAAGCAGATTTCCTCCTATCGTGGACGAAACTATCGACGGAAAACGGGCGATAAGGGATAGCGGCATAAACTCGGAAAGCGATATATTTGTAAGCGGTGCAAAGTATGTGAGCAAATCCTTGGGAGTGCCCGGTATTAAAAAGAGGATGAAAATTGTCTTTTTCAGCTTATCATCGTTTATATTTTTGAACTTGTCGAGTTTTTCAATCGGCACAAAATACTCGACCGCGCGTTTGCCGAAAAGCCGTATAATTGCAAAAACCGTAAGTTCCCCGAGAGCAAGTCCGACATAACAAAGAAGAGTACCTACCCACGCTCCGAATGCATATCCCATTCCCGTTTCTATCAGTTCGCCGGGGATAAAAGCTACCACAATCTGCAAAAACTGAAGTCCGAGAGCGACGAGCCACCCTGCCAACCCGAATGAACGGACAAACAGCTTAACACCGTCGGGATCACCGCCTATTTCAAGTATTTTCGCGCTCACCTCCCACGTCACGGCAAGACAAAGCACAAGCAGCAGTGCAAGAGCAAAAAAGCCTGTTATTTTCCTTTTTTTCGTATATTCGTTTTTCACATAATATAGTATACCGATTTTAAGAAAAAAACCTCGCGTATTTTGAAAAATTCACAAAAAACGCTCAAACACCGAACACGAATATAAAAATTCATCAAAAATGTCCGATTTCCAATACGCTAATAAAAAACCTCTCTGCATTTGCAGAGAGGTTTTGAAAATATCAGATTACAGCCCGTATGCCAAAAGGAATCTTTCAAGTATAGACGCGGTCTGCGCTCTTGTAGCGTTTCCGCCCGGGTTCATAGTAGTTTCGGTCATACCGGTGATAAATCCGGTCGCTCTCGCCCAGGACAGAGCTTCTTTCGCATATTGCTCCGCCTTGTCGAAATCTGTATAAACGCTCATGTCTGCACGCGACTCGGTGTTATAACCCTTATATGTGGCATATCTGTACAGTATAGCGGCAAATTGCTGACGGGTAATATCATCTGAAGGCGAAAATTCCCTTTCGCTTGTTCCTGCGACTATTTTGTTTGCGTATGCCCATTTAACCGCCGACTCATACCATTCATTTTCGGCAACATCGGTAAAAGGATTTTTCATATCCGAGGTATCCGGTGTGCCCTCGAGGTTGTAAAGCACTCTTACGAGCATAGCACGGGAAGCGTTTGTTTCAGGTGAGAAAATACCGCCGCCCATACCGCTCATGAGCTTGTCGCTCACCGCAGAATATACCGCCGTCTCATACCATGCGCCGGGAGCCACATCCTTAAACGAGCCGTTGTTTACCTGCAAAAACTCTGTCGCACGTCCGCCGACCGTATCGGAAACCGTAACGGTACCTATATAGTTTGCGCCGTATAACGAGGAGTAAACGCCGGCATTTGCAAACTGTACCGCGCCCGCGCTCTTTGATGAAAGCTCACCGTAAGGGGATGTAGACAAACGAAGATATACTTTATATTCGCCTGCTGCGGCCGTATCGGGTACGGAAAGCATAATCTTATACTCGCTTGTCGTTGCACTTGTCCAGCTTTTCGCGTCAACATATGCGTCGGTAACTGTAGCATTGCCCGATTCGGAAACGATGATAAGTGAACAATAGGGGTTAAACAGCAAATTACCGAATCCTGTATTTTCGATTTTACCGGTAAGTGTTGCGACGCTTCCCTTTGCCACGCTCTGCTGCACTTTTGCCTCGCGGATTACAAAACGGTAGCCCATGTGGTCGGTGATAAACTTGTTTAAGTCCTTGCCGTAGTATTCGGAAATATCCGGCGTATCCTCGGATACGTCCGATTCGCTTAAATACACTTTTCTCAATGCGCTTGCCGTAACCTGAGATGAGGAAGCTATGTTACGCAAATAGGAAAGGTGTGTATCATAAAGTTCGGAAATAAAAGCGCTTCCGGTATAAATGGGAGAGTTTCCGTCAATAAGAGACTGTTCGCTCTTTGCATATCCCAGCTCGCCTCCGTAGGGCATGCGGAGCGCCTGAGAGGAAAGGAAATTAATCCCCTCGCTGCGGATAAGCGACTGGCCGCCCGACCATGTGCCGCAGTCGCGGTCGTCATAAAGATATCCGTCGTTATACATACCGAGGCGGTATGCGGGGCTGTCGGGCGAAAGGGGAAGCATTTTTTTGAATTTCGGCGGATAAACATTAAGATATTTTAGTATAAACTCCGCCTTGCGGGTAAGGACGTTAATACTCGGATCGAGGTTTTCAAGCCACGCACCCACGATCGCATTCTGCGAGCTTGCGTCATTTCCCGTTGCGAGGTACTTGTTTCCCCACATCTCTCCGTAAGGCCCTATCATGCCGCATTCAACCGCGATGACCGTGCTCTTATATTTATTAATAACACGGGATATCTGTTCTATATGGTATATAATCCACATGAGCTCGTCAGGCTCGCTTCCGACAAATCCCTCATAGTCGTAAGCAAATCTCGGTATACAGAGAACTCCGTTTTGCTTTGCGCCCTCAAACGCCGCTTCTATCGCTCCGAGCGTCTGTGCGTCTATCGGAATATTTTCACCGCCGACGACTTTCTTGCCCGCATTAGAGACGTTTGTCCGTCCCTCATATGTAAAATCGTTTCCCGAGGAAAACGCGGCAAGCTGAAACATGGGAGTATATACCCCATATTCGTCAAAGTCGCTTTTTTGAGACACGCGCGTCTGACCGTTACCGCAAACGATCCAGTTTGCAGTATCCGTATATTTCGCGACGCCGCGTCCCGGGTTTTTATCAAATGTCAGTGTGGAATCTTTGTAATCAATTCCCGAATCAGTCATTTGTGCGGCTGACACGGGGCATATGCCAAACGTGCATACAAGCATAACCGCACAAAGGGTAAGAGACAAAAATCTTTTCATACAATCCTCCCGGGCAGAATAGATCTGCCTTTTTTCTTTTATTATAACATACGTTTGAAAAAAATGCTGTACAAAACTTTTGGAAAAAAACATGCAATATGCACAAAAAACGAATAACTTACAAGGTCTTCGGCGGATTTTTCGGCTGAAATCCCATTTTTGTTGCATAATATATACCTGTCTCTTATACACATCTCCGAGCCCACGAGACGCTACGC
>CAMGCN010000022.1 GCA_946040935.1 uncultured Clostridia bacterium
CACCTAAGCCTTCGTCGGCAGCGTCAGATGTGTATAAGAGACAGCTATATACGACCGAAATATGGTGCAGCTCGCCTCGAATATCACTACATACCGCGTTTTTATCGCTCCCAACAGAATAGAGAACGCAGAACAGGCGAAGCTTATTTCGGAAAACCTGTCTGCTATACTCGACGTACCTTACGACGACATTTATGAAAGAACGCAAAAAGAGAAACGCGCGGACGAGACGATAAAGAAAAATGTAGACGCGGATACGGCGGATCTCGTGCGTGATTTTATCAGCAATAACGACCTTTCGGACATGGTTCACCTTGAGGCTTCGTCAAAACGCTATTATCCCTATTCGACTCTCGCCGCCGCCACTATCGGAGTGGCAGGAACAGACCAGGGACTTGCGGGAATAGAGCTTTCATATGATAAATATCTTAAAGGCACGGACGGAAAGTATATAACGGCAAAAAGCGGAAACGGCGGAAGCCTACCCTTTAAGTATGATACATATATTGACGCGACAAACGGATATAATGTCGTTACGACTCTTGATACCACAATACAGGCGGTGCTTGACGAGCAGCTTGAAGCCGCGTTTCAGAATTCCTCTCCGTTAAGCCGTGTTGCGGGAATCGTCATGAATCCCAATAACGGCGAAATATACGGAATGTCAACCTATCCCTCCTTCGACCTTAACAGCCCTTATAATCTTGACGACGAGTCAAAAAAAGCTCTCGAAGAGTCGGGCTTTGAAGAGGGTACGGACGAATATACCGAGAAGTTTTACGAGCTTGTTTACGCAATGTGGAAAAACAAGTGTGTTTCCGAGCTTTACGAGCCCGGCTCCACCTTTAAGGTTGTGACGACTGCTATGGCGCTTGAGGAAAACTGCACAACCTTCGACGATGAGTATACCTGCACAGGCTCGTACAGAGTCGAGGGCTGGAACAAGCCTATTTCCTGCCATAAGAAAGCCGGTCACGGCACTCATCCCTATTGGTATATGCTTCAGCAGTCATGTAACCCGACGCTGATGCAGGTGGCGCAGAAAATAGGAATGAATAAGTTTTACTCCTATTTTGAAGCATTCGGATATACCACCAAAACGGGAATCGACCTGCCGGGTGAAAGCTATGGCGTATATCATGCCTTCAGCGCGTTCAATGAGGTCGAGCTTGCCGTTTACTCGTTCGGTCAAACCTTTAAGACTACTCCCCTGCAGCAGCTTGCCGCGATATCGGCGGTGGCAAACGGCGGATATCTTGTGACGCCCCACGTGGTGAGCAAGCTGGTCGATGATAACGGTAATGTTGTTGCGGATTTCAGTGACTCTGTAAAATATCAGGTGGTAAGCTCGGAGGTATGTGAAAAGATATCGACGGTTCTTGAGGACGGCGTCGCAAACAACGGAGGAGCAAAGAACACCCGAGTCACGGGTTATAAAATCGCCGCAAAAACGGGAACGAGCGAGGTGCGAGACAAGGTTGACGAAGAGGGCAATACCAAGTACGTGGTATGCTCCGCCGTCGCATACGCGCCTTCCGACGACCCGCAGGTTGCCGTCATAATTATAGTTGACGAGCCGACAGTCGGCTCGCTCTTCGGCTCATATATAGCGGCTCCGTTCGTTGCAAACGTGCTCGAGGAAATACTGCCGTATCTCGGCGTAGACCGCGGCGAGATACCGTCCACCGTTACTGTCACAAACTGCGTAAATATGGAAACCACAAAAGCGCGTGCCGCGATAGACATTCTCGGCGTTAATGTCGTTATAGTGGGCGACGGCGATACTGTTACGGCACAGGTGCCGTCCAGCGGCTCGCAGATAGAAAAAGAATCGGGAGTTGTTATACTTTATACGGGAAGCGAAGTGCCCGAAAATACCGTTACTGTGCCCGATTTAACCGGAAAGAGCGCGTCAGGTGCAAACTATGCTCTTGCATCTCTCGGTCTTAACATAAATATTTCGGGTGCGGAAGGAAACGGCTCTGTCGTTTATTCGCAGAGCATACCTGCCGGCACTCAGGTGACGAAAGGAACTCTTGTGACGGTAGAACTCATGTTCACTACCGGAGCAAATGACGGATAAATAAAAGACAAGACGAAAAAATACTATATTTTTTCGGAGTTGATACTTTTTGCGCCTTTATTCACTGTTAAAGGACGTCAAAATCCTAAAGACGAATATTTCCGACTTTTCCGCCGGAGTTTCGGGCATTACCGATTCTTCCAAAAAGGTAAGTACAGGATGTGTTTTCGTCTGTGTGCCCGGCATAAAGCACGACGGGCATGATTATATCGGACGCGCGGTTTTGTCGGGCGCTTCGGTTATCGTGTGCGAACGCATGACGGATGAGATAGTACAAACGGGCATACCCTATGTTCTTACCGACTCTTCGCGGCGCGCACTCGCGCTTATGTGGAGCGCCTGGTACGGAAATCCGCAAAAGAGCATGAAGACCTTTGCCGTCACGGGAACAAACGGGAAAACCTCTACCTGTGCATTTCTTTCCTCGATACTCAAAAAATCGGGGATAAAGACGGGGGTTATAGGCAGTATAAGCAACACTATTGACGGCGAGGTGCTCGAGGGAGGATGTATGACTACCCCCGATCCGGAACTGCTATTTCGGCTTTTTGCGAAAATGCGCGACTCAGGCGCAGGAGCCGTTGTGATGGAGGCCTCCAGCCACGCGCTCGCTCTTGACAAGCTGTCGGGAATTGTTTTTGACTACGGTATTTTTACAAATCTTACGCCCGAGCATCTTGACTTTCACCCGACAATGGAGGATTACGCAAAAGCAAAGTCGAGGCTGTTCCGTTCCTGCAGAACGGGGATAATCAATGCGGACGACGGTTACCATTCCATGGTGACAAAGAACTCGACCTGCAATATAAAAAAATATTCTCTGAAAGAACGCACGGCCGATTATTTCGGGTTTGATATTGAAGCTGATGAGACCTCGCAGGAATATCTGATTTCCTGTAAAAAAGAAATTTTCAGAATAAAGACGCAAATTATCGGTACTTTTACCGTGTATAATACGCTCGCCGCGTCTGCGTGCGCCTATGAATGCGGTATTCCCTCGCCGATAATAAACGACGGGATATCTTCTCTTGCCGCGATAAAGGGCAGAGCAGAGAGACTTCCCTGTAAAAAGGGCTTTTCCGTCTATATAGATTATGCACATACTCCCGACGCTCTTGAAAAAATCATAGCGGAGCTTAAAAAAATCACAAAGGGCAAGCTGATTGTCGTTTTCGGCTGCGGCGGAGACAGAGATAAGCGAAAGAGGCCTATGATGGGAGCGATAGCGGTGGGCGGTGCGGACCTTACCGTAATAACCACCGATAATCCGAGAAGCGAAGATCCGGACGCTATTATCGCCGACATCCTTTCGGGAGTTGACGGAATGGGGAATATGGCGGTCGTCCGAGACCGCAAAAAAGCGCTCGAATATGCGCTTTCCGTTGCAAAAAAAGGGGATACGGTGCTTGTCGCCGGCAAAGGACATGAAGATTATCAAATACTGAACGACGGGGTACACCCCTTTTCCGAGCATGAGATAATCGAGAAATTTCTGAATGAATAACAAAACGGAGCATAAAATGAACATCCACTTTGAAAAGGGTATTAAGCCTTCGCTTATAGCGCGTGTGACGGGCGGTAAGCTTATAGGAGAAGATAAACCGCTGACGGGGATAACAAACGATTCGAGATGCGTCGAGCCGGGGTCTATGTACGTCGCTATACGCGGAGAGCGTTTTGACGGGCACGACTTTATCGAAGACGCGTTTCGCGCAGGCGCTTCCTGCGTTCTCGTAGACAACATAAAGGACGGAATAATTCCGCTCGACTGTTGCGCGGTGCTTGTAAACGATACGATATATGCTCTGGGAGCTGTTTCAAAATATCAAAAAGAGAAAGTCTCGCCCTATACCGTTGCAGTTACGGGAAGCACGGGTAAGACGACGACCAAGGAGTTTATATACGCTGTCCTGAGAGAGGGCGGGCTTGCCGATAAGACAGAGGGAAATTTCAACAATAATATCGGGCTTCCTCTCACTATGCTGAAGGTTCAGCCGGGGTGCAAATATCTCGTGTTGGAAATGGGTATGAGTTTTCAGGGGGAGATAGAATATCTTTCTCACCTTGCCTGTCCGGATATGGCGGTCATAACCAATATAGGCGACTCTCATATTGAAAATTTCGGCTCACGCGAGAAAATACGCGATGCAAAATTAGAAATCAGAAGCGCGCTTAAATCAGGCGGAAAGACTATACTAAACGGCGACGAGCCTCTTCTTTCAGGAGTGGAAAACGGCGTTTATGTCGCAATGCACAACGAAAAGGCAGACTACTATGTTTGCGATATTATCAGTCACGATTGTATGTGTACTACATTTGATATAATACACAAGGGCAAAAAGACAGAGGATATCACCATTCCCGTGATAGGCGATCACTACGTGTTTGACGCGGCGATTGCCTACGCTGTGGGATGTGAGCTCGGACTTGACGATGATAAAATCAAAGCAGGTTTGCGTAATTTCAAAAACACGGGAATGAGGCAGAATATCTACAAGGTAAAAGGCGTTACCATAATCGAGGATTGTTATAATGCCGCGCCTCTTTCCATGAGCGCTTCCCTTTCTGTTTTAGATATGATAGCCCGCAGAGAAAAGGGCAGGAGCATAGCCGTGCTCGGCGATATGCGTGAGCTCGGCGACTATTCCCGCGCTCTTCATGAGGAAGTGGGGGAAAAGGTCGCTTCACTGAAAATCGACAGACTTTATACCTTCGGCTCAGACGCCGCGTTTATCGCGCACGGAGCAAAGGCGGCGGGCATGAGTGAAGAAAACATTTTCGTCTTCCGCGATCTTGACGCCGCGTCTTCTGTCGCGGAGGCGTTGCTTGCCGATATTAAAGAAAAGGACGCTGTGCTTTTCAAGGCGTCGCGCGCAGTCAAGCTCGAAAGAGTAATAGAACAGATGAAGGAGAATTGAGACAATGCAGTGGCTTTCAGAGCATGTTACTTTTACAATATTTGTTTTATGTCTTTTCTTTTCTTTTGTTCTGACAGTGCTCGCCGAAAGGCGTCTTATACCAATACTCAAAAGCCTTAAAATGGGACAAAAAATACTCGACATAGGACCGAGATGGCACAAGAGCAAAGAGGGCACGCCCACCATGGGCGGTCTGGGTTTTATCCTTCCTATGGCAATTGTTTTTATCGCGGCGGTTGTCTTTCTCTCCTTTTTCCATGAAATCGAGGGAAAGAGCAAGCTGATAATAACATTCGTTATGGCGGTTCTGTCGGGACTTATCGGCGTTATTGACGATAGGGCGAAGCTCCGGAAAAAGCAGAACGAGGGACTTCGTGCCTGGCAGAAATTCTTTTTGCAGATAGTTCTTTCGGGCGGATTTCTTTTCGCGCTCCGTATGACGGGAAATATAACTACCGAAATGAGAATACCCTTTACCGATATAAGCATAGAACTCGGTATTTTGTATTACATAATATCAATTATACTTATCTCGGGCATAATGAACAGTGTTAACTTAAACGACGGTATCGACGGTTTGTGCAGCAGCATAACCGCCGTTATAAGCGCGTTTTTCGTTGTTTGCGGCTTTGTCCTTGCAAATACGGGCGCTGTTATACTCGGCGCGGTTTGTATGGGCGGATGCCTCGGTTTCCTCGTATACAATTTCTACCCCGCGCGTGTTTTCATGGGTGACACGGGCTCTCTCTTTCTCGGAGGTCTTGTCGTAGGTATGGCGTATATTATTGATAATCCGCTTATTGTTGTCGTCTGCGGATTTATGTATATTTTAGAGACTCTCTCGGTGATGATGCAGGTATCTTATTTTAAGCTGACAGGCGGAAAACGTATTTTCAAAATGGCGCCCATTCATCATCACTTTGAACAGTGCGGTTGGAGCGAGATAAAGATTGTCTCGGTCTTTTCGGCGGTGAGCGCGCTTTTATGTGTAATTTCCTTTTTCGGCATATGACCGGAGGTTAAATGGCAAAAACAAATGTAAACAATGCAAAGGAAAATAAGGTAAGGAGCACATCTTCCGTGGGGAGCTTTGTCAAAAGCCCTGATCTCGTGCGCTTGCGAGCAGGTGTGGACCGTCCTATGCTCATCATAATCATAGTGCTTCTGTGCTTTGGCTCGGTTATGGTTTTCAGCGCCTCTTACGCCTATGCTTACGATAAAACAGGGGATAGCTATTTCTATATCAGAAAACAGATTGTCTTCCTTTTGATAGGTTCAGCCGCCATGATAGCCATTATAAATTTGTCTATTGATTTTATCAGGCGAATGACCGTGCCTTTTTATATTTTTTCTGCGGCGCTTTTGGCGGTTGTCCCTGTTGTCGGCCTTGCCGAGGGGCAGGCGGTTCGCTGGCTTAACATAGGTCCTATCAGTCTTCAGCCCTCGGAAATAATGAAGCCTGCCCTTGTCATGATACTCGCACTCTATATGCAAAATCATCAGAGTGAAATAACCGACTACCGTCATTTCTGGTCGTCGTCAAAATACGGTATTTTCTATCCTGCCATATTTGTTATAATAGCATGCGGTCTTGTCATGGCGGAAAACCATTTTTCGGGTACTATCATTATGTTCATGATAGCCATGGTGGTCATATTCTGCGGAGGTGCGCGTCTTTTCTGGTTCGGACTCGGCGGAGGAATATTCATGACTGCGGTTTTTGCCGTTATCATGTTTACCGATTATGCAAGGCAGCGTATAGATATCTGGCTCAATCCGCAGAATTACGATGCGCTTGACGAGACGTGGCAGACAACTCAAGGGCTTTACGCAATCGGTTCGGGCGGATTTTTCGGAGTAGGACTCGGAAACAGTAAGCAAAAGCATATGTTCGTTTCCCAGCCTCAAAATGACTTTATCTTCTCGATAGTATGTGAAGAGCTCGGTTTTATCGGCGCTCTTTGCGTGATAGGACTTTTCATTGCATTTGTGCTTCGCGGACTGCATATAGCAAAGCGTGCGCCTGACACCTACTCGTCCCTTGTTGCAGTGGGTATTGTCAGTCATGTCGCAATTCAGGCCATACTAAATATGGCGGTCGTTACAAACTCGATACCCAATACGGGAATATCCCTCCCGTTTTTCAGCTACGGAGGCTCGTCCTTATCGGTGCTTATGGCAGAGATGGGAGTCTTGCTTGCTATTTCCAGGTATTCATATCAACAAAAATGAGGAGCTTTAAGTGAGAGTACTTATGACGGGCGGCGGCACCGGCGGACACGTAAATCCCGCCATTGCCATCGCAGATACAATAATGGAAAACCAAAGAGACAGCACGGTTGCTTTTGTCGGTACGAGCAGGGGAATAGAAAACAAGCTCGTACCCGACGCAGGATACAAGCTGTACCATGTTGAAATGTCGGGCCTTCGGCGCAGTTTATCGCTAAAGAATATCAAGACTGCGTATTATGTTTTGACAGCTCCCCATAAGGCAAAAAAACTCATACATGAGTTTCGTCCCGACCTCGTTGTAGGAACGGGCGGCTATGTTTGCTGGCCTGTGGTAAAGGCGGCGGCGGAAATGGGGATACCGACTGCCCTGCATGAATCGAATGCCATTCCGGGAATTGCCGTCAGAATGCTCGAGGGCAAGGTGGATAAGATTTTTGTCAATTTTGAAAAAACAAAAGACTATCTGAAGCATCCCGAAAAAGCAGAGGTTGTGGGAAATCCTCTGCGCGGAGATTTTTCATCCGTCGGTTACGAAAGCGCGAGAAAAGAGCTCGGTATAGACGGCAAGTATGAAAAATTCGTTTTGTCCTGCGGCGGAAGCATGGGCGCGGAAAAGGTAAACGACCTTATGCTCGCTTTTATGCGCGACTATGTCTCGCTCCACCCTGAAGTTTATCATGTTCATGCGACAGGTTCTATTGAAAAGGATATATGCCGCGCGCAGTTCGAGAGCATGGGACTTGACAAATGCGAGAACATAAAGCTCGTTGAGTATATATATGACATGCCGCTTGAAATGGCGGCGGCCGATGTGGTTATAAATCGCGCGGGAGCTATGACGCTTTCCGAACTTGCCTACGAGGGAAAGGCGGCGGTGCTTATTCCCTCGCCGAATGTAACCGACAATCATCAGTACAAAAACGCCATGGCTTTGGCAGAGGCCGGAGCCGCAATGGTGTTTGAAGAGAGCAAGGTAAGCGAAAGGGAGTTTGCAGACTCTGTCGCTTCTCTTCTTGACGACGGCGAAAAAAGAAAGATAATGTCACGCGCAATAAAAAAATTCGCGGTAACCGATTCAAAGAAGCTCATATACCGTGAGCTTGTAAAAATATCAGAACAAAAGAAATAAAAGAAGCGTAAAAGGGCTTTATATGGCAAAAACCTTCAGTGTGTTTAAGCACAAGTCACGACCTCAATTTGATACCGTTGCCGAGTCTGAAAAGAGTAAAAAGAAACGGGCAAGGCGAACGGTAAACAAAAAGAACGGAACGCGCGCCCGCCGTTCCGTCGGTAAAACGCGCCCGCATACCACACGATACGAGGATACAGTCAATATTTACACATCCGACGAGGTACGTTCCGCCGAAACGGCGGAAAAGCTCAATACCGCTACTTTAAGCGCGATAAATTCAGGAAAAAAGACGCGCGCTGTTTTGTGGGCTGTCTTTTTGTCGGTTGTCATTTGCCTTTTAGTGGTTGTTTTCACACTTGCCTGCTTTAATTTTATTTTTAAGGTGGAAAAGATTACAATAGACGGAGTCACCCTCTACGGTGAAGATGAGGCGAAAAAATAGAATACTTTACCGAGGGAAACGAAAGCTATATTTCTTA
>CAMGCN010000023.1 GCA_946040935.1 uncultured Clostridia bacterium
ACACCTAAGCCTTCGTCGGCAGCGTCAGATGTGTATAAGAGACAGGTCGCAGAGATAACCTTGCGCAAACGCTTCTTTAATTGTCTTTTTGGTGTTTTCTTCAGAGCAGAAATAGCCCTTAAAGTGCTCGTCGAGCTTTTCTTTAACCGATTCGCTTACCGTATAGCTTCCTTTTTCATTTAACTCACGCATATACTCTGCCGTCGCTTCGCATCCGGCCATGAGGTACAAAAGGCGTTCGAGGTTTGATGAAATAAGTATGTCCATAGACGGGCTGATTGTCGGGTGGAATTCCCTTAATCTGTTGTAAGTGCCCGTTGAGAGGAAATCTGTGAGAACATTGTTGCTGTTAGACGCGCATATCAGACGGTCTATCGGCACGCCCATTTTCTTTGCGATAAATGCGGCGAATATATTGCCGAAGTTGCCGGTAGGCACGCAAACGTCGATTTTATCACCCATATGTATGTCGCCGCGTTTAACCATTTGGCAGTAGCCGTAAACATAGTAGACAATTTGAGGTGCCAGTCTTCCCCAGTTTATAGAGTTTGCACTCGAGAGGAATACGCCCTTTTCGTTAAGCTTTTCGCAGAACTCCGAATCTGAGAAAATCTTTTTCACGCCGCTTTGCGCGTCGTCAAAGTTGCCTTTGATAGCGCAGACGCGTACATTGTCTCCGTCTTGGGTTGCCATTTGCTTTTTCTGTATTTTTGAAACGCCCGTTTCGGGATAGAATACTTCTATTTTTATTCCGGGTACGTTCTTGTAACCCTCGAGAGCCGCCTTGCCGGTGTCGCCGCTCGTTGCGACGAGGATGAGTGCTTCACGCTTTTCATCTGTTTTGGTAAGAGCCCTTGAAAGAAGACGCGGCATTATCTGAAGAGCCATATCCTTGAACGCGCAGGTGGGTCCGTGCCACAACTCGAGAATCTTTATTCTTTCGTCAAGGGCGGCCACGTTTACCGCTCCGTCCGGAAATCCGGCAGAGCCGTATGCTATTTCACAGTCAGAGAGAAGCTCGTCATATGTATAATCGGTTAAAAACATAGAAAGAATTTTTGCCGCTGCCTCGGGATAGCTCATGCCGCATACGGCGCTCAAATCGTCAAAAGACAGTGACGGCAGCTCTTCGGGCATGAAAAGTCCGCCGTTTCCTGCGAGACCTTGCTTTATCGCTTGAGCTGCAAATACTTTTTCGTTTTTTCCTCTTGTAGATACGTAGTTCATTTGTTTATCCTTTATTATTAAAATAATTATTGGCGTTATTAAAAAATATGTCTGCGATAAGCGCGTCGCCGTAGCCGTGGGACGCCATAAAGTCGGCTATCTTGTACATCATATGCGGTCCGGCTAAATCGGGCGGCGGCGTTGTGCCGTCAAAGTCACAGCCGAAGCATACCGTTTTTTCTCCGCCCAACGACAGATAGTGCTCTATATGTTTCATGACGTCTGATATGTCGGCTCCTCCGCCCTCCCGCAGATGAGCGGGGCAAAGGCTGACACCCACTACCGAGTGATTGTCACGCAGTATTTTGAACATCCCGTCTGTGAGGTTTCGCCCGTGATTACATATTGCGCGGGAGTTTGAATGAGTTGCGATGAAGAGGTCGGTCATTTCCGCGACACCGTAAAATACACGGTCGCTTGCGTGCGACAAATCGGGGATGATTCCGTATTTCGGAAGTGCTTTTACAAGCTCTTTTCCGAATTCGGTAAGAGGCGCGTCAGTATTCCACGCGCCGCCTACTGCGTTTTCATCCTGCCATGTCAGAGTGAGGTATTTTACCCCGTATTTTTTCAGAGTCTCAAGACGTGATAAATCATGCCCCAAAAGCTCCGCGCCTTCTACCGCGAGAAACGAGCCCTCGGGAAGCCGTGCGCTTTCCGCAATTTGTGTAAACCGCTTGTATGCCGTATCGGGTGGGTCGCCGTGACCGCTCCATATCGCATAGGCCTGGATGTATTGTTCAAAGTCGGTTTTTTCACGGTCGACCTGCGTTTTGCAGTTATGGTCACGGTATTTCTCGTAAAGTGTGTCGCAGTGTAAATCAAAGTATGAAAGCTTCATTCAGCCTCCGAAAGCGTTTTCTATGTGATTTATATCCGAAACGGTTATTTTTCCGTTTTCGTCCTCGCTCTTCAGCACCTCGATGACGTCAAGGCGCTGTTTTTTATTTGACGGATGCTTTGAAAGGTATAGTTTAGCCGAATAGATAATTCTGCGCTGTTTTGCTTTATTTACGGCGTCCGAGGGCCTGCCGTATTTTGAATCACGGCGAATGTCTCTCGTCTTAACCTCGGCAAAAACAATGTATTCCTTGTTCTCGGCTATTATGTCAAGTTCTCCGTGCGGCGTGCGGAAATTTCGCGCGACGGTCTTGTAACCTTTTTTCTTAAGAAATTTCACCGCCGCGTCTTCGCCTATATCGCCCGTTTGCTTTGTAGAACGAAATAACATCATTTATTAAGAAAAGATAAGAATGTTTTTCTGTGTAAAGGGCAGGGGCCGAGCTTTTTGACAAGCTCGCGATGCTCTTTTGTGGGATAGCCCTTATGCTTTGCAAATCCGTATTCGGGATATTGCCTGTCCATTTCCATGCAATATCTGTCACGGCTAACCTTTGCAAGTATTGACGCCGCCGCGATGTTGGGACTTTTTGAGTCTCCCTTAATGACAGTCACGGCATCGCACGGAAATTCGCGCGCCACATTGCCGTCCACGAGCACAAGGTCGGGCTTTTTTGAAAGTGCTTCGACCGCGCGCTTCATTGCGAGCTGGGACGCCGCGAGTATGTTGAGCTCGTCAATTTCCTCAACGCTTGAACTTTGAATTGAATAAGCTATTGCTTTTTCGATAATTATATCAAAAAGCGCCTCTCGTTTTTTCTCGGAGATTTTTTTCGAGTCGTTAAGTCCCTCTATTTCTAATCCGCGTGGGAGGATAACCGCCGCCGCGTAAACCTTTCCTGCAAGAGGTCCTCTGCCTGCTTCGTCGGTTCCGCAAATAACCGAATATCCTTTTTCATAATACGAGTTTTCTAAATCCCAGTTCATGTCGGCTCCTCGAGCGTTATTCTGCCGATTTTCGCAGAGCGGAATTCGTCCAGCAGGGTGGAGGATGTTCTGGTGAAGTCTACTTCTCCGCGTGAAATGAGAAAACCGCGCTTTTCTCCTATTTTCTCAAAAAGCTCCCAGTCCTGTAATTCCGCATAGTTTTCATAATCGCCTAATTTATATCTTTCACATAAAAGCTCGGGGTAAAGAACCCGGAGCCTGCCGACTAACTTTATTGCAAGCGCCTCGGTATCGGTAATTTCGTCTTTTACCGCGCCTGTCATGGCGAGGCTTTCTCCGACTTTTTGGTCGTCGAATTTCGGCCATAATACGCCGGGCATATCAAGCAAATCTATTCCTATTTTTGTTCTAATCCACTGTTTTGTGAGGGTAACGCCCGGTCTGTCTTCAACCTTTGCTTTTTTTGCTCCGCAGAGCTTGTTTATGAGCGAGCTTTTGCCGACGTTGGGTATGCCTACTACCATGGCCTTAAGGGGACGGCCGCTCATGCCTTTTTCCTCGTATCTCGCTATTTTCTCACCGAGCATATTTCTTATTTCAGGCGCGATATTATTGATACCTTCGCCCGTGACGCTGTCTATGAAAAGGCACTTTCTCCCGTTTTTTTTGAAATACTCGCGCCATCTGTCGTTTGCACGCGGGTCGGAAAGAGAGCATTTTGCAAGCAGAGTCAGCCTGGGCTTTGAGGATATTATATCCGAGAGCTCGGGGTTTTGTGAGGAAAGAGGAATACGCGCGTCGAGTATTTCAAGGACTATATCAACCGACGGAAGGCACTCTTTTATCACTCTTCGCGTTTTTGCCATATGCCCCGGAAACCATTGTATTATATTCGACGGCATCAGTTCACCACGCCTATTCTGTCAAAGGGATAAATGCGAAAAACAGCTTTTCCGAGGATAAATCTTTCGTCTATAAGTCCGACGCGTGAATCTCTGCTGTCTGACGAGTGATTTCTGTTGTCTCCCATACAGAAAACATATCCCTCGGGGATGATGTATGCTCCGCTTTCGTCTTTTTCACATCCGCTCATACTCTCATAAAAAGTCTCTGTGAGCATTTGCGTTTCCTCGCGGTGAACATAGCTTTCATCGAGTGCTTTACCGTCGACCGTAACCGTCCAGCTTTCAAAATCTATCGACAGAGTTTGTCCGCCTGTTGCGATAACACGTTTTACATACGGGTCCTGCATAGAGTTTTTCGTTTGAGTGACTATTATATCGCCGTTCTTTATTTTTGTAGGAAGCGTCGCGACGATAAGTATGTCGTTTTTTCCTTCGGGCGCGGCAAACTCATCCGCCGAAGAGACAGGAGAACCGAGCAGGGTAGGATACATTGAATGACCGCTGACGGGGGAATGACGGATGAAAAGCGCCATCACTATGAGCGCCGCGGCCATAGCTATTGCAAACATTTCCACGAGCTCGTAAAGCGATCTCGCAAATGAATATTTATTGTTTTTCATAAGACAACACCTTTTATAGTTTAATCATCATATTATATCATACAAATTACGCTCTTTCAAGTCAAAATTGACAATAGTAATAAATGATGATATAATTATGCTGTATATACACGGAGGAAGCTATGGAAAAAATCAAATTGCTCATCGTGGGCATAACCATGAATTGTGCGGGAACGGAAAAGTCGTTTTTGTCTTTTGCCGACTGCCTTGATTTTGATAAATATGAGGTTGACTTACTGCTCGCAAAAAAAGAGGGACTTTTTCTCGACTTGCTTCCGAAAGAAATAAACGTAATCGAAATGGAAAAATACGGCGATATGTTTACTCTTACGGGTGCAAACGCCGCCAAAGTGATTATAAATGATTTTATCAAAAATAATCCTCTTTTGATATTTGAGGTTCTTCCGTATTTTGCGAAGACGCTTCTGTTCCCCAAAAAGCGTTCCTTTACAGCCATGCGTCTGTGGGTGCATATGATGCGGCATTTTCCCGTGACTGAAAAGGAATATGACGTCGCCGTAGCGTACTGGGGCGATAAAACGATGTTTTATACAGTCGATAAGGTCAAGGCGAAAAAGAAAATCGCATGGCTCCATTTTGATTATTCAAATCCTCCGAGGGACGACAAACTTTACGGAAAGTATTTTGCCGCGTGCGATAAGATAGTTACGGTATCGGATAAAATCGACGAGTCGCTCAAACAAAAGCTTCCTAATATAGCAGATCGCTGCGTTATGATGGAGAATATACAGAACGTGAGTCTGATTCGCCGGATGGCGGATACTGCACAGACCTTTACCGATGATTTTGACGGAAAGAGGATTTTGACGGTAGGCCGTGTTTCAGAGCAAAAGGGGTATGATTTTGCCCTTGAAGCTCTCATACGCCTTGTAAATGAAGGGTACAATATCCGATGGTATGTACTCGGCGGAGGGGACGAGGCGGATATATATGTCCTGAAAGCGCGTGCAAACCAAGCGGGCGTCGGCGACAGACTTGTATTTCTCGGCACAACGATAAATCCCTATGGCTATATAAAAGACTGCGATATATACGCACAGCCCTCACGCCACGAGGGGAAACCCATATCAGTCGAGGAGGCGAAAATACTCTGCAAGCCGATATATATTTCAAACTATCTGTCAGCAGGCGAACAGCTGGCAGACGGCCGTTACGGAGTTATCGGAGAAATAGGCGCAGAGGGCACATATGAGGGAATTAAAAAGCTCCTTTGTGACAGTGAGCTTTGCCGTAAATTTACCGAGGAGCTGTCGGCGTCCGATTTCGGAAATACAAACGAAATAGAGAAATTTTACACTATGATAAAATAAATTTTGCGAAAGCACTTGCAAAAGAGTGTTTTTTGTGATATAATCTCACAGTATGCGCGATGGCGCAAATAAAGGAACGGTCCTCTGCGAAGCTCTGCACGAACGTTCTGAGATATTAGGAGGGCCGAATGGATCTTATCAAGGCTTTTACAAACGAGCAGCTAAAGAGCGAAGTCCCCACGCTCAGAATCGGTGATACCGTAAGGGTTCACAACAGAATCAAAGAGGGTGACAAATCAAGAATTCAGATGTTCGAGGGAACTGTTATCGCATTGCACAACAGCGGAATTTCCTCGACGTTTACCGTAAGAAGAGTGGCGTACGGTGTCGGTGTTGAAAAGACATTCCCCGTTCATTCTCCCAATGTAGAGAAGGTTGACGTCATCAGAGTCGGTAAGGTCAGACGCGCTAAGCTCTATTATCTGCGCGACAGAGTGGGTAAGAGCGCCAAAGTTAAGGAACGCATATAACCTGCGTTCGCAAGTAATTTTAGGAGGGTGCTATGAAAAACGGAATTCATCCCGAGTTCAAAGAATGTACGATAACTTGTGCCTGCGGCAATACGGTTAAAACCCGTTCTACCCAAGGCGACCTCAGAGTGGAAATCTGCTCTAAGTGCCACCCGTTCTTTACGGGTAAGCAGAAGTTCGTCGATGCAGGCGGACGTGTCGATAAGTTTAAGAAACGTCTTGAAGCTGCAAAGAAGTGAGCAAATCGGACTGACGCGTAAAGCGCAGACCGCAAAAATGCCGCAAAAGGTGGTATTAAGAAGACATGACCGACTAAAGACGCGGTTATGTCTTTCTTTGTTTATATCAGTGTCGGATTTTCGGTTTGAAATAAGATGTTTTCGGTAACATAGATATGGAAACAAGTATTTTTGAAGAAAAACAAATAACACGTGCGGCGCTCGTTTCGCTTATTACGGCCGGGACGGACGTTGAAGGCGCAGAGGCGTCGCTCGAGGAACTTGAGCTGCTTCTTGAAACGGCAGGGGGCGAGTGCGCGTTTACCATGACGCAAAACCGCGAAAAGCCTGATGCGGGAACGTATATCGGCGCAGGAAAGCTGGATGAGCTTGCAGAGCTTTGTAAGTCAAACGATGTATCGCTCATAGTTTTTGATTCTGAGCTTTCCCCCTCTCAGATAAGAAATATTGAGGATGCGACGGGTGTTGCGACGATAGACCGTTCTATGCTTATTCTTGATATTTTCGCGCTTCATGCGAAAAGCAGAGAGGGAAAACTGCAGGTTGAGCTCGCCCAGTTAAGATACGTTATTCCTCGGCTTATCGGCAGCGGAAAGGACCTCTCTCGCCTCGGCGGCGGAATAGGTACGCGCGGTCCGGGCGAGAGCAAGCTGGAGAGCGACCGCAGACACTTGCGCCGCCGTATGGCGTCTCTTGAAGAAGCTCTGAAAGAAGTAGAACAAAACCGCCTTACACAGAGAAAATCGCGTAAAAAGTCAGGTGTATTTAATATAGCCGTTGTCGGTTATACAAACGCAGGTAAATCTACCTTGCTGAACTACCTGACGGGAGCGGGGATGCTTGCAGAGGATAAGCTTTTTGCAACGCTTGACACGACGACGAGAAAGTTTGAGCTTCCCTCGGGCGCAAGCGTTTTGATGACGGACACTGTCGGTTTTATACGAAATTTGCCTCATCATCTTATAAAGGCGTTTCGTTCCACGCTGGAAGAGGCGGCGGATTGTGACGGAGTTTTGATTGTCTGTGATTATAATGACTCTCATGCTTTCGATCAGCTCGAGGTGACGAAAAACCTTTTGTCAGAGCTCGGAGCAGGGGATAAACCGACTTTACTTGTCTATAATAAATGCGATCTTGCACAGAGCGTACCGGAAAACAGCGATGATACCGTGTATATTTCCGCTTTGACGGGATACGGCGTTGACGCGCTGACAGAGCGTATGGAAATAATGGCGAACGGCGGTAAAAGGGATGCGGTCTATCTTTTTCCGCAGGGAGAGCTGTCGCATCTTAACTATTTGTATCAGAATTGCGTAGTTAAAGAGGTTGAGTATCTGCCCGAGGGGGTGAGAGTGCTTGCCGCTGTGGACGAAAAAGAAGCCGGTAGGTTTGAGAAATGGGAGAAATAAAGGAACTTGTCACCCTCGGAAAAAGAGGATGCGCTTCGTTTACCGAGAAAAAGAGCGAATTTATAGGATATGCTTCGCCCGTCGCAAGCGAGGCCGAGGCGATTGATTTTGTCGCGGAAATACGCAAAAAACACGCCGACGCAAAGCATAATGTGTATGCGTATATTGTCGGCTCCGCCACCAGATATTCGGACGACGGCGAGCCGCAGGGAAGCGCAGGCATGCCCGTGCTTGATGTTATACGAAAAAGCGGAGTGACGAACGCGGCTGTCGTTGTTACACGCTATTTCGGCGGCATACTTCTCGGCGCAGGGGGGCTTGTCCGTGCGTATACCCGCGCGGCAAAGGAAGCGTGCGAGCAAGCAGGTATAGTCAGATATGAGGGATATACTCAAATATCTTTTTCCTGCGATTACGGACTGTACGATAAGATAAAGAACAGACTGACCTTTATAAAAGCTAAAACCGACTTGTGCGATTTTGAGGGGAATGTAAAAATGTCTGTTTCAATGAAAGATGCGTATGCAGAGGATTTTCTTGCGTTTCTTTCGGAAGTGAGCGCGGGAAAAGTGGTCGGAAAGATCACCGGTAGCCGATTTGATCACGAATAAGGAGGAAAACAGTCCTTCAAAAAAGTAATTTTTCTTTTTTGTGCGTATTTATAGTAAAAATGATTTTTTAGGATGAAAATATGACGGTAAGAGAAGCATTGCATAAAAGAGAAAGGGAAAACCTTTCTGAATACGCTTTTTTGAGTGAAAACACCCGCGGCAGAGCAATTCCCGTTCCGCCCGACTGTCTCCGTACGGATTTTCAAAGAGACAGGGACCGTATAATTCATT
>CAMGCN010000024.1 GCA_946040935.1 uncultured Clostridia bacterium
CACCTAAGCCTTCGTCGGCAGCGTCAGATGTGTATAAGAGACAGGACCTATAAGACCTCTTTTCCCTAAGGATTTGAGAAACGATATTGCTATAACCCTTACGGTGATGAGTGTAGATCCCGACTGCTCTCCCGAGATTACCGCTATGATAGGCGCGTCTGTTGCCCTTTCTGTTTCGGATATCCCGTGGAACGGTCCTATCGGCGGCGTGTCCGTGGGACTTGTAGACGGCGAGATTGTTATAAACCCCAACGCCGAGCAGAAGCAGAAGAGCGATCTTCAGTTAACTGTCGCAGGCTCGCATGAAAAGGTCGTAATGATTGAAGCGGGAGCAAACGAGGTTGACGATGACACTATGTTCAAGGCTATCATGCAGGCTCACGACGAGATAAAGAATATATGCACGTTCATCGACTCTATCGTAGCCGAGATAGGAAAACCCAAGTTCGAATATCCCTCGGGCGAGCTCGACCACGATATGTTCGACAAGGTATTCGACTTCTGCGAAAAGGACGTAATGTTCGCGCTCGACACGGATGACAAGAATGTCCGTGACGAGAGAATGGTACCCATCTGCGACGCTATAATCGAGAAGTTCTCGGAGGAATATCCCGAGATAGCAAACCAGATGGACGAGCTTGTATATAAAATACAGAAGAAAATTGTCCGCAGATGGCTCATCAACGACAAGAAGAGAGTCGACGGCAGAAGAATGGACGAGATCCGTCCTCTCGCCGCAGAGGTCGGAGTTCTCCCGAGAGCTCACGGCACGGGTATGTTTACAAGAGGTCAGACTCAGGTGCTTACCGTTGCCACTCTCGGCCCGATAAGCGATTCTCAGCTTCTTGACGGTATTGATGAAGAAACCGAAAAGAGATATATGCATCAGTACAACATGCCCGGTTATTCTACCGGCGAGGCTAAAGCGATAAGAAGCCCCGGCAGACGAGAGATAGGTCACGGCGCGCTCGCCGAGCGTTCGCTTGTACCGGTACTTCCCTCTGTTGAGGAGTTCCCCTACGCTATTCGCCTTGTTTCCGAGGTTCTTTCATCAAACGGCTCGACATCCCAGGCGTCAGTCTGCGGCTCGACTCTCGCTCTCATGGACGCGGGTGTGCCGATCAAAGCTCCCATTGCAGGTATATCCTGCGGTCTTATAACAAACGAGGACGGCTCCTTCTGCACTATGATAGATATCCAGGGACTTGAGGACTTTTACGGTGATATGGACTTTAAGGTTGCAGGTACTCACAAGGGTATCACCTCTATTCAGATGGACCTTAAGATTGACGGTCTTACTCCCGAGATTATAAAGGAAGCTCTTGAGGTGACGCATAAGGGCAGAGATTATATTATTGACGATATTATTCTTAAGGCAATAGCAGAGCCCCGTGCAGAAGTTTCCAAGTATGCGCCCAAGATGATCACCATGAAGATTGATCCCGAGAAGATACGCGACGTTATCGGAACGGGCGGAAAGGTGATTCAGAAGATAGTTGCCGACACAGGCGCGAAGATTGACATAGAAGAGGACGGAAGCGTATTCATTCTCGCAGTCAACCGCGACGATGCTTACAAGGCAAAAGAAATCATCGACGGTATCGTTTTCGAGCCCGAAGTAGGCTGTAAATACACGGGCAAGGTCACGAGGATCGAGTCCTTCGGCGCGTTTGTCGAGATAGCTCCCGGCAAAGAGGTGCTTTGTCACATCTCCAAGCTCGCGGATCACCGGGTCGAAAAGGTCGAGGATGTTGTAAAAATCGGCGACGAATTCACCGTTAAGTATATAGGAGTCGGAGCAAAGGGCCCTGACTTCGCATATGCTGACTACGCTCCCAAGGAGCGCGCACCCCGCAGAGAGGGCGACAGACCGCAAAGACGCGACGGCGACAGACGCCCCCGCAGAGAAGGCGACAGACCGCAGAGACGGGACGGAGACCGCCCTCAAAGAAACGAGGCGCCGAAAGCGCAGGAGCCGAAGTCTGAAGTAAAAGCTGAACCTAAAGCAGAAAAAGCGGAAGCAAAGGCTGAAACTAAGGTTGAATCAACCGAAGAAAAGAAGACAGGACGCCTCTTCTCCTTCTTTAAGGGAGACAAATAAGAAATAAACCAAGACAAAACCTCTTTGCTGTAGCAGAGAGGTTTTCCTTATCCCGAACTATTATTGTTTCAGTGCGCAAAGACAGCGGTATTCCCTATGAATGAAGGAAAAGCACATATCTTCTTTTTCTTTGTATGGCACAAACGCATGTCCTCATTGGCATTCAGACAGTGCAAAGCGGTATACCAAAAGACAGTCGAACACATAAAGGTTTGAAACGCTCTTTTCCCACATAGCTTCGTACTGCTCCTTTGAAAAACAAAGGTATTCCTGCAGTCGCAGAGCTTGCTATGCGAAGAGGTACAGCTTGCCTGCGTCAGCTCTCGAAGCCGACGAGGAGACCGCCCTTTTCAGCGTAGAAAGAGCAAAGACCGTTGTTTTTGCCGATTTTAATATCACATTCGGGAAACGACGCGCGGATTTCCTCGAATAGCGCCGCCGCCGATTCCGGATTTTTCGAATGGCGTATTCTCACTTTGCCGCCCGAAAAGCCTGCCTCGCTCATCAAGCGGAAAATTTGCTTGTATGCGCGTTCTCTTCCTCTGCACTTGTTAAGAGGCTCAAGCTCACCCTGTTCGCTTGCCCGACCTACAATGCAGATGCCGAACAGCTTTGCGGCCGAAGCAACAGCGGGTTTTACTCTGCCGTTGTTGACAAAATTCTGAAGCGATTCGAGTGAAAACATCAGGTGTGTGTGCCTGAGGTACTCTTGTATTTCTTCGCATATTTTATCAAAATCGAGTTTTTCTTTTACAAGCTCGGCATATTTCTCTACGATAAGCTCAAGCTCGGGACCTGTCGTCAGCGAGTCAAGTATGAAAACCTTTCGCTCGGGATATGTGTTCATATACTCCTGCGCCGCCGCGCTCGCCGCACTGTAAGCGCCCGATATTTTGCTCGTAAGAGCCGCGCCCAACACCCATTCCGCGTCGCCGAAGGCTTCCAGCCATTCGTTTATGTTGGGGCAGGAGCTGCCCGATTTTCCTTTATATTCTCCAAGCTCCGTGAGCATTTTTGAAACGTCAAGCTGCTCGTTGTCTATGTATTCCTTTTCTCCTGCGATGACTTTCATGGGTACGGGCGTGAAATCAACCCCGTCAAGGGTGTACAGATTCGCCGAGGAATCGCAAACTATTCTTATTTTCATTTTCACCTCAATACAGTATTTCTATCAGTGTACACAAACGGTTTTCCGCATAAATTCCGAATACGGAGCCTGTTTCTGTTCTCTTTGTGCGGATTTCAGGCTTGTCGTTTGGTTTTATGGGCGCGCGGTATATTATTCTCGCCTGAGAAAACGAGTCGGCGGCGTAGTCGTCCTCGGTCATAGCTTCCATTGCAAAATCAAGATAACGGGTGTTGTGTACATGACCGTTAAAATCTATGTCGCTTCTGCGAAGTAAAAGAGGCATTTGCCCATCGTAGCTTTCAGGCTCAAGCAGGCGTGAGGGCAGGCTGTCAAACGCTGTTTTCTCCTCGGGACGATAGAGGGAGAGATGCTCGGGAGCGATCTTGAGCATTTTGTTTTCCTTCATATCGACGAGCGCGAGCTTATCCGACGCCCGAAAGAGGGTGTTTCCCTTTCCGTCTGCCGCGACAAACTCTCTTTGAGTTGACATGGCAGGCGCTTTTCCGTGCGCCCATGTAGTGACCGTCAGCTTTTCAGAGATTTTCGGGCGGCGTATTACCTCTAACCGCCATTCGGCTAAAATCCAGGAAACGCCGTTTGTTGTTGTAGTGTCAAGCACGCTTTGCGAGTGGTGATTTCCGCAGTTTTCGAGGATTTTCAGCATAGCTTCCATTGACAAATTTCCGTTTGCGTTATAATCATCAATTCTTGGTTCAAATTCTTCTGTGAAAAACATTGACTTTACATTCTCCGTTTGATATACTGACTGTGGAATTTATGTTTCTGTCAGCGACTTTTGTTGCAATTAATTATATAGTCTTTCAGACAGAAAATCAAGCAACCGCAAAGAAAAAGCAACTTTTTAACCTAAAAGTTGCTTTTCCGTCAGATAATCAAATCCACAAAGGCTTGAAACAGGTATTATTTGCAGAGCTAGCGCCGGAACCGGCGGAATACTTTTGCATTTAGCAGTAGGATGCTATGTGGGAAAAGACTTTTTCAAGTCTTTATGGGTCATGCGGTCTTTTGGTATCCGTTAGACGCATTAATTTACAGGAGAAGTGCAAATGGGTAAAAACTCGATGACGACCGACTTTTTGAAAGAGTGTATGTCCGACTCGCTTTTGAAGCTGATGAGAAAAAAAGATTTTTCAAAAATCACCGTTGACGAAATCGCCGCCGGAGCAGGGGTGAACCGTTCAACCTGGTTTCGCAACTACACTACGAAAAACGAAGCGCTGACTTTCAAGCTGGTCAAACTATGGGATCGCTGGGCGGACGAATACGACCTTTCTGAAAAGCGCGGCTACAACACAGACAACGCACAGGACTTCTTCAGATTTAATTATGAAAACCGCACTGTTTTGAAAACTATAAGGGACGCAGGTCTCAAATCGGCGATATACGACGCGTTTTACAGCGCTATGATGCCCCTCTTTCAGACCGACGTACAAGGGTGCTATTTCAGCCGATTTTATTCTTACGGTCTTTTCGGTCTGCTCGATGAATGGATATCCCGTGATTTTCTGGAAACGCCCGATAAAATGACCGAAATTTTCAATAATATAATCTGAATATTTCCACGAATATAAGATGATCCGAACACTCCCGAAAGCTCCGAATAATCGGCTCTCGGTAATGTTCGGATGTTTTTTCGTATTAAAAACAGTGCTTGAAAAAGCACGGGATTTTTTCTGTAAAAAGAAATTTTTTGCGAACACCCTGTGCTCCGTGTGCAAACTCGAACACCCGGCGGTTTTTTTGTTATAAAAGCTCGTTTCCTTCGTAAACGTCTTCTTCCGTGTCGGCGACGGCGGAAAGACCGATCACAGCGAACGAGAGGAACATAAGGGAAAAATATACAATAGAGCTAAAGTAGATATATCCGTAGGAGTCAGTCATTTTCCCTGTCGCTATGCTGATGAAATAGTATATTATCGGCAAAGCGAAAAATATTGCAATCCATTTGTTCTTTCTAAGCAGCTTTACTCTCTGGAAGAAGAAAATGAACGCGATGAAGGCGAGGCACACGGCGTTTGTCAAAGACAAAATATAGCTTGAGTCGCCCGATATAGCCGAAGAAATTGCCGACGTGAGGATAAAAGCCGCCGCGGGAATCATCGCCGCGTTCAGCGAGCGGCAGGCAAAAAACACCGAAAACATTGAAATTCCGCAAATGATACGGAATACAAACGATATCATGACGCCCTGAACCGTGTTATACTTGTCGGGAGTCATTATGGCTGTCCACCAAACTCCGTCGTTTGTGTCGTAGCGATAGACGATAATAGTTCCGACTATCATGATAATGCCAAGGACGGCCGTGGCGATAACGCCGGGAGAGTTGGTTCTGATAACGCACTTTGTCTTGTTCATGTTAAACCTCCGTGGGGTTTTTATTTACAGAAAGATTTGACGTAATCTGTTTGTGCCTTGATATTTTCGGGGGAAGCGCCTCCTGCGCTCGTGCGCGCATACACACAGCGGTCGAGGTCTATCGCGTCGAAGAGGTCGGCCTCAAAAGCGTCATGGAATCCCCTGTATTCGTCGAGAGTGAGGTCTTCAAGGGTTTTGCCGCTCTTTACGCAAAAGCCGACGATTTCACCGACTGCCTTATATGCCGTGCGGAAGGGTACTCCCTTTTTCGTAAGGTAATCGGCGAGGTCTGTTGCGTTGATAAAGCCGCGTTTTGCCGCTTCTCTCATATTGTTTTTCAGTATTTTCGCGGTATCGAGCATGGGCGTAAAGACGACGAGGCTCTTCTCGAGGGTGTCTATCGCGTCAAAGACGGCTTCTTTGTCCTCCTGCATATCCTTGTTGTACGCAAGGGGCAGGCCTTTGAGAGTTATGAGCAGAGAGAAGAGGTCTGCTGTGACCCTGCCCGTTTTTCCTCTGATTAGCTCCGCCATATCGGGGTTTTTCTTTTGCGGCATAATTGACGAGCCTGTGGTAAATCTGTCCGAAAGCTCGATAAATTTGAATTCCCAGCTTGAATACAAAATTATCTCTTCGCAAAAGCGCGAGAGGTGAGTCATGCAAAGGGAAGCCGCCGACATAATCTCGACGGCGAAGTCTCGGTCGGAAACGCCGTCTATGGAATTTTGCGTGATACCGTCAAAGCCGAGCTCGCGCGCGGTCATCTCCCGGTCGATAGGGTAGGTCGTACCTGCGAGAGCACAGCTTCCCAGGGGACTGTAGTTCATGCGTTTCACGGCGTCGTCAAAACGGCCGATATCTCGTGTAAACATCATGGCATACGCGAGTATCTGATGTGCAAAGGTTATTGGCTGTGCTCGCTGCAGATGGGTATATCCCGGCATTACCGCGTCTGCGCCCTCTTCTGCTTTTTCGCAGATTACGAAGCATAAATCGCAGAGCTTCTTGCGTATCTCGCTTACCCTGTCGCGCAGATAAAGGCGTAGGTCGAGCGCGACCTGATCGTTTCTGCTTCTCGCTGTGTGCAGGCGCTTTCCCGCGTCGCCTATTCTTGCGGTAAGCTCCTGCTCGACAAACATATGAACGTCCTCGCACTTCATGTCGACGGCAAGAGTGCCGTTTTCAAAATCCTCGAGGATTTCACCGAGCGTTTTTACTATAAGCTCGGAATCCTCCTTGGGTATTATGCCCTTTTCTCCCAGCATGTGTGCATGCGCGACCGAGCCGCGTATATCCTGCCGTATCATTTTTGAGTCAAATGAGATACTGCGGTTAAATTCATCGGCTGTTTTATCAAGCTCCTCGGCAAAACGGCCTGTCCAAAGTTTTTCCATTTTATATATCCTTGTGGTGTTTCTTTACGTGACAGAAATGCTCGTACGCTTTAATATCCGCACTCTTGAGCATGTGCTCAAGCTCGTTGTCGCCCATAACGGTAGTTCTTCCGTTTTCGTACAGCTTGTCAATCTGTTCTTTCATGACGGCTATGTAGGGCGCGTGCTTGTCGACTGTTATACCTTTTTCGTCGAGTCGGTAGTAGCGTGTAATCCAGTGCGCTATACCTGCGAGACCGCTGTGCGGTCCTACCGCCACTCCGGCAGGACGGCGCAGTATTTTCTGTGTATTGAAGATATTGTAAATCTCCTCGTCCTTTAAGAGCCCGTCTGCGTGGATTCCCGCGCGGGTTACGTTAAAGTCACGGCCGACAAAGGGAGTGCGCGGAGGGATGTCATATTCCAGCTCGTCCTCAAAATATCTTGCTATCTCGGTAATGACAGAAAGGTCCATACCGTCGGTCGTTCCGCGCAGCGACGCATATTCTATGGCCATCGCTTCAAGGGGACAGTTACCCGTTCTCTCTCCTATACCGAGCAGAGAGCAGTTTACGCCCGACGCGCCGTATAGCCAAGCGGTAGAGGCGTTTGTAACGACCTTATAAAAGTCGTTGTGACCGTGCCACTCGAGCATATCGCTTGTAATACCGGCATAGTGCTGAAGCCCGTATATGATACCCTGCACGCTTCGCGGAAGAGCGGCGCCCGGGTAGGAAACGCCGTATCCCATAGTGTCGCAGGCGCGGATTCTGACGGGAGAGTTATACTCGTCGCCGAGCTCTTTGAGCGCCGTCGCAAAAGGAACGACAAAGCCGTAGAAATCAGCTCGTGTAATATCTTCAAAATGACAGCGGGCACGGATGCCGTTATCCAAAATTTTGCGGACTATTGCAAGGTATTTTTCCATTGCCTGTGCGCGGGTAAGTCCCATTTTTTTGTATATATGATAGTCAGAGCAGGAGACGAGCACGCCCGTTTCTTTCAGTCCTAATTCTTTGATTATCTTAAGGTCGTTTTCGTTTGCTCTTATCCAGCTTGTAACTTCGGGAAATTCATATCCGAGCTCAAGGCACTTTTCGACGGCCTTGCGGTCCTTTTCGGTATATACGAAAAATTCGCTTGCGCGGATGATTCCGCCTTTGCCGCCGAGCTTGTGCATAAGCTTATAGAGGTCAACGATTTGTGAAACGGAAAAGGGCGAGGTTGACTGCTGTCCGTCGCGGAAAGTCGTATCGGTTATCCACAGCTTTTCTGGCGTTACCATAGGCACGTTCCTGTGGTTAAAAGAAACCTTCGGTATGGAATCATATTCAAAAAGATTTCTGTATAATTGGGGCTCTTTTCTGTCCTGAAGCTGATATTTGTATGCCGACTGCTCGAGCAGATGCGTCGTGTCGGAATAGTATAGTTCGCCGATGTTTTCCTTGCTCATTTCCTTCTCCTTGCCGTTATCTTTGCCATATAAAGGGTATTAGAATAATATTATACACCAATAAAGGGAAAAATGCAATACAGCGAAGGGGCGTTTAAGATTATAAATTGTACAAAAAAAGAACCCCGTGTGAAGCGCGCTCAAAAGTCAGACGCTTTTGAGAAGGTTTCATGTCAGGGCGCCTTTTTTATTTATAATAACGTCTGCTGAATAAACCGCGTTGCGGTTTATTCAGGCGAAAATAGCCGCGCAATTTCATAAAATCGGCTCTTTTTAACTGATTTAATGTGTAACAATGCGTATACCAAAAGACGGTCGAACACACAAAGCCTGCGGCGGATATTTTCGGCTGAA
>CAMGCN010000025.1 GCA_946040935.1 uncultured Clostridia bacterium
TTAAAGGGCAGGGGCTTTCCCTCGTTGATGAGAGATATCAGCCTTTTATGTGCTGCGTCGCGCGCTGTGTAAACCGTGCCCGAGAGCAAAACCGTTTCTTTCGCTCTTACTTCAGACGCGAGCTTTCTTATGTCTCTTGTGTCGTATCTTTTCATTTTAAGAGTTTTGCGAGCTTGTCTTTTATTGTTTTTATAGCCATGCCGAGCGAGGTGTTTTCCTCTTTTTTCGGCTCGGGCTTTTCATCGGGTATGCGCTCCTTTTTCTCTTCCTCAAAAGTCACGGCCTCGCAGTTTACGCGCTCCTCGATGCGTAAAAGCTCTTCTTTTAGTTTTATAAATTCAGAGAAAAGCTCTTCTTTTTCTCTCTTTTGCGCGTCGATTTGCTCTTTTTGCGCGGCAATCAGCTTGTCGCTCTCCGAGATGACGGCGCACATACGCGATATCTCCTCGCTCTGTTTTTTGAGCGCGTCGTTTGCCTCGGCGAGCGCTTTTTTGCTTTTCTCCTGTTCTTCGGCGCGCTCACGGCTGATTTTTTCAATATACTCGTTTACATCGGATTTTTTGTAGCCGCGAAATCCGGTGCCGAAAGCGACCATTTCGTTTTTACTCATTTTTCTGCTTCCTTAAGCACTTTTTCAACTTGTATAAGATTTTCAAGTGTGTTAACTCCCATAAGCTCACGTGCGTCATCTGTGATGTACGCTTCTACCTTCTTATCTGATTCAATTAAGAGTTTGGGAACGTCGGTGAGGTAGTATTCCCCCTGTTTGTTGTTGTTTTTAATCTGTTTAATTGCTTTGCAAAGGCTCTGACAGTTGAATATGTAGAGACCTGCGTTCTTTTCTTTGATTTTATATTGCTCGGGTGTACAGTCTTTTGCCTCGACGATGCCTGCGACTTTTCCGTTTTCACGGACTATTCTGCCGAGAGACGGATCGTCCTCGTTGATACAGGTAAGCATGGTGCAGTCGTTTTTGTTTTCTTCGTGCATTTTTTTCATGTTTGCTATAGTCTTTTTTGAAATAAGGGGAACATCGCCGCTCAAGATGATAACGTCTCCGTCATATTCTTCAAGCTTTGAGTCTCTTATCGCGCACATAACCGCATGACCTGTTCCGAGCTGCTGTTCCTGAACGGCGAATTTATACCCCGGAAAAGCTGCCATAACCTCTTCGCGCATAAATCCTACGATGATGGTAATGTCTTCTTTGTCAGTTTCTTTGACGGATTCGAGAACATATCCGAGCAGGGGCTTGCCGTTTACCTCTCTTAAGACTTTAGGCATGGGGTGCGACGAATCCTGGATCCGCGTTCCTTTACCGCCTGCCATGATAATCGCTTTCACTATTCGTTACCTCCGTTGTCGTGCAACTTCGCTGTATTTAGGACTATTATAACACAATTACTGTAAAATGTAAATGATAAAATCATTAGGAGATTATTCGGCAAGTTTGGTTGACTTTGCAGGAAGCGAATGGTATAATTATTCGAAGAAAGGAAGTGATAGGATGAAAACGGTTGATAAGGTGCCGCAGGGGGCGCTTGAGCGCCTTGAAAAGCACGGTATTTTTGCACACGATGTTCTTTTGTGCGCTCTTTCAGACAGAGACCGCGACGGAGTTCGTCTCGACAACTGTATTTTTCTAACTTCCGATACGCTTGCCTTTATCGGCGGAAGCGTTGTGACAACCGGCACGGGATTTCCCGTAAGCGGAAAGCACATATGTGAATTCCGAGAGGTTTCATCCTCCTTTTACAGTTTGGACGATTTTGATTCGCTTTCGCTTGAGGAGCTTGTTTCGACGGTTCGTCTCGTCGGTGAAAAGGACGGTAAATACACCCTCTTGACGTACGGCTCGTTTACCGCAAAGGAAACGCTTTTGTTTATATGCAAGTGTTTTTCCGCCATGAAAAACGGGGAAGAGCTTCCGGACGACGAAAGGGAAGAAAAGTACTGCCCGCGCTGCGGCAGAAGATATATCGATATTCAGCGTAAAATATGCTCTCACTGTATGAAGAAATCGCTTTTGATAAAGAAGATGCTGTTTTACTTGAAAAGATATAAATTCAGCGTATTCTTTGTGCTTTTGATGCTGTCGGTAAGCTCGGCTTTGGCTGTTTTCACACCCTATCTTTCTTCGGGATTCTTTTATGATAAGGTGCTTACCGAGGGCGGCGAATTCTACGGCAGGCTTTTGCTTGTCATCGGTATGATAATAGCGACTAAACTGCTAACTGTGGCGGTTAATATAATACACGGAGTCGTAAGCGCGCGTATTTCGGCAAAGCTCGTATGCGATATGAGAAAGCTCATTTTCTCTTCCTTCGAGCGGCTTTCGGTCGGATTTTTCTCGGCGCGTCAGACGGGCGGACTTATGAGCCAGGTTGAAAACGACGCCGACGCGCTCTATTGGTTTTTCTGTGACGGACTGCCTTATTATATCGTGAGCATAGTGCAGATAGTTGCGATTTTTGTGATAATGATTACGGTAAATCCGATTCTCGCCATAGCTTCGCTTATCACCGTACCTCTCGGAATATTCGTCTTTTTGCGTCTTTTCAGAAAGTCCCGTGTTTTGCATATGCACACATGGACAAAGACGCGCAAAATGAACGGAATTCTCTCTGACTCGATATCAGGCGTTCGTGTAGTTAAGGCGTTCGCAAAGGAAAGACGCGAGGTCGAGCGTTTTGACGCCGCCAGCAGGGAAAAGACAAAAGCGGACAGAGACGCGACTTACTTTAATATCACCCGCTTTCCTATCGCTAATTTCATAATGAATATGAGCGTGTATGTCGTATGGGGACTCGGCGGATGGATGGTTGTGACGAAAAGCGGCGGCATGTCCTACGGTATTCTCGTTACATTTATCGCTTATATCGGCATGGTTATTTCACATATTTCAGATCTTATAAACATGACCTTTGACCTCACAAATTGCCTCAATTCGGCACAGAGAATGTCGGAGATTATTGACGCTTCTCCCGATGTCCGTGAAAGTGAAAATCCCGTGCCTTTGGGTGAATGCAGAGGCGAGGTCGCTTTTGACGGCGTCAGCTTTTCATATATTAAAAACCGCACTGTTATCGACCATATGTCTTTTGATGTCCCGTCGGGCTATCACCTCGGTATAGTCGGTCATACGGGCGCAGGGAAGAGCACTATCGCAAATCTCATCCTGCGTTTGTACGACGCGGAGGAGGGAAGCGTAAAAATCGACGGAATTGACGTAAAGGATCTTTCCTTTGATGATTTGCGAAAGAATATTTCTATTGTTTCTCAGGAGACCTACCTTTTTTACGGCAGTATTCTTGATAATATCAGATATGCGAAGCCTGACGCGACATATGACGAGGTGATTGCCGCGTCAAAGGCGGCGGGAGCGCATGAATTTATCATAAAGCTCGACGACGGATACGATACTAAAATCGGATTTGGCTACAAGGACCTTTCGGGAGGCGAAAGGCAGAGAGTGTCTATCGCCCGTGCGATTTTACGCGATCCCAAGATACTCATACTCGATGAGGCGACATCCGCTATGGATACCGAGACAGAGATGCGTATTCAGCATGCGCTGGACGAACTATCCCGCGGCAGAACGACTATTACAATAGCGCACAGACTCTCTACTCTCCGCGGTTCGGACGCGCTCATAGTTATAGAGGACGGGAAAATATGCGAGAGAGGCACTCACGATGAACTTATACGTCAAAAAGGAGTGTATTATAATCTATATACCTTGCAGGCGCAGGCGCTTAAAAACGTCGGCATAGAGGAGTGACAGATATGGAAAACAAAGAGTTATCCGATATAGTAAGTTTGAATTTACTTTCAAAGGAGAATGCTTCTTTTTATGAAAAGGACGGCTTTCTGTACATAAAATACGGCGGCGAGGACAAACGTGCGAGCCTTCACCGTGCCTTTCCCTTTTCCATGGAGAGAGAGTATATCAGCGTACTTGATACCGACAAAAAGGAAATCGGCATTATCCGTAATATTGACAAGGACTTTGACGCCGATTCGGTTGAGATACTGACTCGCGAGCTCGCACAAAAGTATTTTTCTCCGATCATCACAAAGATAAACGGAATGAAGGACAACTACGGGTTCATGCAGGTGAGCGCAGATACAGACCTTGGACCTATGTCTTTCGGCGTGAGGGACATATACCGCAGTATTACCAAGGTGGGCGGAGGCAGAATATTCATTTATGATGTGGACGGTAACAGATACGAAGTGCCGTCTGTTGACTCGCTCGACCGCAAAAGTCGAAAAATGCTTGAATTATATCTGTAAAAGTGAATTTTTCAGGAGGAGGTGAAAAGCGTGACAAGAAGTGAAAAGCTGATATCTATGATAAATAAATCCGGATGCGAACTGCCGGACGGTATAGTCACGGCTTTTGCCTATAACCGACCTGAAAAGGAGCAGAAAAGATATAAAAAAGGTATAGGAATCGTCGGAAAAGACGGTATATATCTGTATGAAAACGGTGAGAAAACTCTTTTTGTGAGCTACGAGGGAGTAAGTGAATTTCGCTGTGAAACTCTGGTGGGCGCCTTCCGTGTGCTTTACGAAAAGGACGGAGAGGACGGCCTGCTTCTGATATCCGATATGCGTGCGCTGAGTGAAGTTTCGGCGGCAGTCGGAACGGCTAACGCCGTTATACGGGGTGACACAGACGAGCGGCGCGAGATTGTTACCACATGTCCTAAATGCGGCAGAGTGCTGAAGTACAAGGGAGACGTGTGTATGCGCTGCACGGGAAAGTTCAAGACTTTGGGACGTCTTTTCTCTCTGACAAAGGGGCAGAGAGCTCTGCTTGTTTTATCCGTGCTTTTGTTCTTTGTAAAAAGCGGACTTGATGTGGCAGGGCCGTATGTACAAAAGATTTTTGTAGACGACTACGTCAAGGCGCCCGAAGTGCCTGATGTCGCACCTTTTCTCGCTGTATTTTTTACGATGATTGCGGTTTCGCTGGTTTCTATATTAGTTTCGATATTAAGAAACTATTTCATTATGCTTGCAGGTACGTCTATCGTCATAAAACTGCGTGAGTTGGTATTCAGAAAGATACATTCCCTTTCCCTTGCGAGCGTCTCAAAGCGCCCTTCGGGAGAGCTTATCAGACGTGTGACGGGAGATACCCGAAAGCTCCAGAATTTCCTTACATCGGATTTGGTAGGACTGCTTGAAGAGCTAATTCTTTTTATCGCCGTCGGGTCTATAGTCGTGTCGTATGACTGGCGGCTGGCTGTTTTAGTGATAGTTCCCGTGCCGTTTGTAATTGTGTTTTACCGTCTGTTTTGGAACTTTATGCGCCGTTTGTGGAATAAGCTTTGGTCATATGAGAGCGCGTCTTCTACCATACTTTTTGATACTCTGCGCGGAATTCGCGTGGTAAAGTCGTTCGGTATGGAGCACCGTGAGATAGAACGTTACGACGAAGCGGTCGATAAACAATGCAAAACTACAATACAGAATGAAACTCTTTTTGCAATTGTCAATCCTCTTATTGCGCTTTTTGCGGGAATGGGCGAGTTCTTTTTACTCTATTATGTGGGCGATAAAATTCTAAACAGTGAGATGTCTTTCGGACAGATGGCGCAGTTCTCGTCATATGTCGGAATGCTGTACGGCCCTCTGCGCTGGATGGCACAGATGCCACGCCGTATTGTAAATGCCTTTACATCGATTGTTAAAATCTATGAGATAGTTGACGAACCTACCGACGTTCCCGATACCGAGAAACCGACAGACCGTGAGATTGAAGGAAATATCAAATTTGAGGATGTTTCGTTCGGTTATCAAAAAGGTCAGACTGTTTTGCGCCATATAAATTTTGAAGTAAAGCCGGGCGAAATGGTCGGTATAGTCGGAAAAAGCGGCGTAGGAAAAAGCACGCTTATAAACCTTGTCATGCGTATGTACGATGCCGAGGGAGGAAGAATACTGCTTGACGGAGTGGATATTCGTGATATATCGCAGGAGCATTTGCGCTCAAATATGGGAGTCGTTTTGCAGGAGACATTCCTGTTTGCGGGTTCGATATACGATAACATCGCCTACGCCCGTCCCGACGCCACAAGAGAACAGGTGATAACCGCCGCAAAGGCGGCAGGCGCGCACGATTTTATCATGAAGCTTACCGACGGCTATGACACACGTGTCGGTGAAAACGGGCATACCGTTTCGGGCGGAGAACGACAGAGAATAGCCATAGCGCGTGCTTTGCTCCATAACCCGAAAATACTCATACTTGACGAGGCGACGGCGTCACTCGATACCGAAACCGAAAAGCAGATACAGGACGCACTCAAAGAGCTGATGCGCGGCAGAACAACTATCGCGATAGCTCACCGACTGTCGACACTGCGAAACGCCGACCGTTTGATAGTTCTCGATAAGGGCGGCGTCGCGGAAGTGGGCTCACATGAAGAGCTGATGAAGAAAAAAGGTATGTACTATAATCTGGTAATGGCACAGCGTTCAGTAAATAAATTACATTAACACAAATAAAAAATTAGTGTTTTGCCCAAGTGTCCGTAAGAACACTTGGGCGGTTTTATTTCGCGCGGCATGCGAGTTTTATTGCTTCACAGTTATATTTGTCTTTTATACCAAAAGACAGCCGAACACACAAAGCCTGCGGCGGATATTTTCGGCTGAAATTTCGCTTTGTCGATTGATGTATGTAATAACCGTTTCGCCTGAACAGCGCTGACATTTTATCATATAATGAATCGTGAAGGGAGGAGAAACCGTGAATAGAAACCGGAATTGTTTTTATATACCTATGAGTGATTACGGTCCTTATTCGTTTGTCACGAATATAGATAAAGCCGCTCGGCAAAATATAAATTATCGAACAGCGTTATGGACAGGTAGGTATTTACAGCTTACTTTGATGAATATACCGGTCGGCGGTGAAATCGGACTGGAGGTGCATCCGGATACCGATCAGTTTTTGAAAATCGTAAGCGGAAACGGTATGACTATGATGGGCCCTGCCGAGAACCGGCTGAATTATCAAAGACATGTTTTCGACGGATATGCTGTTTTTGTTCCTGCAGGAACATGGCACAATATTGTTAATACCGGAAACCGTCCGCTAAAAATCTATACTATATATGCTCCGCCGCATCATCCGCGCGGCACCGTTCAGGCAACAAAAGCCATTGCCGACAGAGAAGGATTGTGAAATATCTCACTTTGTTCGGCGCGATATTTTTGCTTATAAAAGTGAAATCCTGCCGGCGCACGCGCCCACCGAGAGCGCGATTTCACCCGGCTTCAGCGAGAAATTCACATTGCAAAGCAATCTCGTTTTGTGTCCGCAAATCAGACAATGATGTTCGGGCTAACGCTCGAAACCATGTTGACCGCAAGCGGTCAAATTATGTTGTGCCCTTGCGGACGCAAACACAAAAATAAACACTTCCTTTTGGGAAGTGTTTATTTTTGAAAAGAGGTAGCCCAAAAGATGCCGCCGCGAAATTCCCATGTGGTCTGAACCGACACAGGTTTTTGATTGCTTTGAGCAACGAATTCGCTTTTCTTTCCATACTGTGCACTTTTCAAAATGATATTACCATCATTTTCACTCTTTGAACAGTCCATTTTTATTATACAACTTTCACTTTTTCACTTTTCACTATTACTTATTACTTCCAAAGCCCCAAAGGCGAATTAAGTGAAGAGTGAAGAGTGAAGAAGTAATAAGTAAGCCCCAAAGACTTATGCCTTTGGGGCTTTGGCAGGGGTAGCTGGGTTCGAACCAGCGAAATGCAGGAATCAAAATCCTGTGCCTTACCGCTTGGCGATACCCCTGTGTTTACTTTTGAAAGTATAACATAATTGTCCTGTTATGTCAATAAAAAAAGCGCTTTTACTTGACCTAATTTATGTTATATGATAAAATTATTATATACCGATTATATATAACGGACAGGAAAAAATGAATAAAATCACATCATTTACGATAAATCATGATTATATAGAGCCGGGCTTTTATATTTCGCGCATTGACGGCGACATTACCACCTTTGATATGAGGACGAGAAAGCCGAATGCAGGCGACTATATGGATAATATAACCATGCACTCGCTCGAGCACATGTTTGCAACTTATATAAGAAATTCGGCTATTGCGGAAAATGTAATCTATTTCGGTCCCATGGGCTGTCAGACGGGTTTTTATCTCCTCACAAGAAATCTTAAGCCTGAGGAAGTTTTTGCGGCGGTAAAGGAAACTCTCGGTAAGATTATAGCGCATGAAGGCGATGTGTTCGGCGCAAGCCGTGTAGAGTGCGGAAACTATAAAAATCTCAACCTTGAATGTGCGAAAAAAGAGAGTGAAAGATATCTTGCTGTGATAAATGCACAGGGCGAAAACTTTTACTATTCGGAGGGAAAATGACCGGAATAATAGGCGCTATGACGTCTGAAACAGAGAAAATCGTCGGCATGATGACGGATATTTCAAAAGAGACCGTAGGCGGCCTTGAGTTTACAAAAGGAAAGATACACGGCAAGGACGCGGTTGTAGCCACATGCGGCGTCGGAAAGGTATACGCCGCCATGTGTGCGGAAGCCATGATACTGAAATATAAACCTGATGAAATTATAAATACGGGCGTCGGCGGCGCACTTGTCGGCGGACTTTCGGTATGCGATGTGCTGATAGCAGAGCTGTCT
>CAMGCN010000026.1 GCA_946040935.1 uncultured Clostridia bacterium
GAATGGGATAATCTTGTAAAAGATTTTAAGAAAAAAGAAGAAACTCTTATCCAACCTACCGAAGCGCTTACCCCGAAAACACTTTTTGATGTTGTAAATAAATATACAAAAGAAGATACGCCTCTTGCCACCGATGTCGGTCAGCATCAGATGTGGGCGGCGCAGTATTATAATTTCAGAAAACCGCGCACGTTTGTTTCGAGCGGCGGCCTCGGTACTATGGGCTTCGGTCTCGGTGCGGCTATAGGTTCTGCTGTCGCAACAGGCAAGCATACTGTGCTCATAACAGGTGACGGAAGCTTTGGCATGGACTTGAACGAACTTGCCACCGCGGTTACATATAATCTTCCTTTGACCGTTGTTATTTTGAATAACGGTGTTCTCGGAATGGTGCGTCAATGGCAGACTCTTTTCTACGGTAAGAGATATTCTAACACAAATCTTGATATCAGAAAGACCGACTTTGTAAAGCTTGCCGAGGCGTTCGGCGCCAAAGGAGTTCGCGTCAGCACAAAAGATGAGTTTGACAAGGCGTTTTCCGATGCTTTTGATATGGATTCTCCCGTTGTTATCGACTGTATGATAGATAAGGATGAATTTGTCCTTCCCATGTTGCCTCCGGGTGGGTCTATAGATGATATGATTGCGAAAAAGGAGGAAATAGACAATGGGTAATAAATTTGTTATCGCTGTTTTCGTTGACAACCAATTCGGTGTTCTGACCCGTGTTACGAGCATGTTTACCCGTCGCGGATTCAACATTGACGCGCTTACGGTCGGAGAAACGGAAAACCCCGACTATTCGCGAATCACCATATCAATGAGCGGTGACGGTTACGCACGTGCACAAATGCTCAATCAGTTGAGAAAGCTTCACAATGTCAAAAAGGTCGAGCTTCTCGACCCCGACCGCTCGATTGAGCGTGAGATGTTGCTTATCAAGGTTAAGTATGACCGCGCAACTCAACAGGAGATAATGTCCACAGCAGATATTTTCAGAGCGAAAACGGTAGATTTCTCTCCCGAAACTCTCTGTATGGAGTGCACAGGTTCTCCTTCAAAAATTGATGCTTTTATCGGTATAATGAAGTCATATGAGATAATAGAGCTTTGCCGAACTGGCATTGTAGCTATTGACCGAGGAAGCGGAAGCTTGTTTGTAAACGGACAAAAATAATTTTAATTTTTTATAATAAAGAGGAGTATAAATCATGGCAAACATTTATTATCAGCAGGATTGCGACCTTAACAAGTTAAGCGGCAAAACAGTTGCTATTATCGGCTACGGCTCTCAGGGACACGCGCACGCCCTCAACCTTCATGATTCGGGCGTTGACGTTATCGTAGGTCTTTACGAGGGCAGCAAGAGCTGGGCAAAGGCAGAAGCGGCAGGTCTTAAAGTTATGACTGCGGCAGAAGCGGCAAAAGCGGCTGATATAATCATGATTCTTATTAACGATGAAAAACAGGCAAAGCTCTATAAAGAGAGCATTGAGCCAAATCTTACCGAGGGAAAGACTCTTGCATTTGCTCACGGCTTTAACATACACTTTGGATGCATCAAGCCTCCGAAAAATGTCAATGTTATCATGATCGCCCCCAAGGGACCCGGACATACGGTACGTAGCGAGTATCAGGCAGGTAAAGGCGTTCCTTGTCTTATCGCGGTTGAACAGGACGCTACAGGAGACGCACTCGACATAGGACTCGCATACGCGCTCGGAATTGGCGGCGCAAGAGCCGGAGTTCTTGAGACTACCTTCAGAACCGAGACAGAGACAGACCTCTTCGGTGAGCAGGCGGTACTTTGCGGCGGCGTCTGCGCTCTTATGCAGGCAGGCTTTGAAACGCTTGTCGAGGCAGGTTATGACCCGAGAAACGCATACTTTGAGTGTATTCACGAGATGAAGCTTATCGTGGACCTGATTTATCAGAGCGGTTTCGAGGGAATGCGCTATTCTATTTCCAATACGGCAGAGTACGGCGATTACATCACCGGTCCTAAAATTATAACCGATGAAACCAAGAAAAGCATGAAGAAAATCCTGTCCGACATTCAGGACGGCTCTTTTGCCAAGGAGTTCCTGCTTGATATGTCCGACGCAGGTTCTCAAGTGCACTTCAACGCTATGCGTAAGATAGCGTCTGAACATCCCTCTGAGGTAGTAGGTAAGGAAATTCGCAAGCTTTACAGCTGGAGCGACGAGGACAAGCTTATTAACAACTGATATTTGCGGAGGATTACAAAGTGGTAAAAGATACAATAGTCGAGGGATTTAATAATGCTCCTCACCGTTCGCTTTATCACGCGCTCGGCCTGACAAAGGAGGAGCTTTCAAGACCTATCGTAGGTATTGTAAGCTCATATAACGAGATTGTCCCGGGACACATGAATCTTGACAAAATCACTGAAGCGGTAAAACTCGGCGTTGCAATGGCAGGAGGTACACCGATAGTATTTCCTGCTATTGCCGTATGCGACGGAATTGCCATGGGACACACAGGTATGAAGTATTCGCTCGTTACCCGTGACCTTATTGCCGACTCTACCGAGGCCATGGTTATGGCTCACGGTTTTGACGGTCTTGTCATGATTCCTAACTGTGATAAAAACGTGCCGGGCTTACTTATGGCGGCGGCACGACTCAATATTCCGTCTATTTTCGTAAGCGGCGGACCCATGCTTGCAGGCAGAGTAGGCGGTAAAAAGACAAGCCTTTCAAGTATGTTTGAGGCTGTCGGTGCTTATGCCGCAGGCAAAATAGACGACGCAAAGCTTTGCGAATACGAGGAAAAGACCTGTCCGTCGTGCGGTTCCTGCTCGGGAATGTATACGGCGAACTCAATGAACTGCCTGACAGAGGTGCTCGGTATGGGGCTTCGCGGTAACGGTACTGTCCCGGCGGCGTACTCCGCAAGAATCGAGCTTGCAAAGCATGCAGGAATGCAGATAATGGAGCTGATAAAACGCGATATAAGACCGCGTGATATCATGAACGAAAAGTCTATCAGAAATGCTCTTACGGCAGATATGGCTCTCGGATGTTCGACTAACTCAATGCTTCATCTTCCGGCTATTGCAAATGAGTGCGGTGTCGAGTTTAATCTCGACATGGCAAATGAGATCAGTGAAAAAACGCCTAATCTTTGTCATCTTGCTCCTGCAGGAAGCACATATATGGAGGATCTGAATGAAGCCGGCGGCGTATACGCGGTATTGAAAGAGCTTGCCGACGCAGGGCTTCTTGATACGGGCGTTATGACCTGCACGGGAAAAACTCTCGGGGAGAATATCGCAGACGCGAAAAACCTCGATGAAACGATTATCCGTCCCATCTCAAATCCCTACAGTAAAACCGGCGGTATCGCTGTTCTGCGCGGAAATCTCGCCCCTGACGGCTGTGTAGTTAAGCGCAGCGCCGTTGCGCCCGAAATGCTTGTACATGAGGGACCTGCACGGGTCTTTAACAGCGAAGAAGAGGCGAATAAATGCGTATATGCAGGTGAAATTAAGCCGGGCGACGTCGTGGTAATCAGATATGAAGGCCCGTCGGGAGGACCAGGTATGCGTGAGATGCTTTCTGCTACATCCGCTATTGCAGGCCAGGGACTTGATAAGGAGGTCGCTCTCATTACCGACGGTCGTTTTTCGGGTGCTACAAGAGGCGCTTCGATAGGACATGTTTCGCCCGAAGCGGCGCGCGGAGGCGCTATCGCATATGTTCACGACGGCGATATTATAAAAATCGACATTCCCGCTCACAAAATAGAGCTTATGGTCAGCGAAAGCGAGCTTGAAGAGCGAAAAAAGACAGATAAAATCAAAGAAAACGACAATCTCACCGGATATCTCAAGAGATATGCGAAGATCGTTTCATCAGCCGATAAGGGTGCAATAATCAACAAATAACGGGGGACTTAAAAATGGCAATGACAATGACGCAGAAAATACTTGCAAATCATGCAGGTCTTGATAGCGTTACGGCGGGGCAGCTCGTTCTCGTAAATCTCGACAGAGTTTTAGGTAACGATATCACATCTCCCGTGGCAATATGCGAATTTGAAAAAATGGGCGTATCAAATGTTTTTGATAAAGACAAGGTGACTATGGTAATGGATCACTTTGCTCCGAATAAAGACATCAAAGCCGCCGAACAGTGCAAAATGTGCCGTGATTTCTGTACAGAAAAGAATGTTACACATTTTTATGACGTAGGACAGATGGGAATTGAGCATGCACTCCTTCCCGAAAAAGGACTTGTTTGTGCCGGTGATGTTGTCATCGGAGCCGACTCCCATACGTGTACTTACGGTGCTCTCGGAGCTTTTTCCACAGGTGTCGGTTCGACGGATATGGCGTGCGGAATGGCTACGGGTAAAGCGTGGTTCAAAGTACCTTCGGCTATAAAATTTATACTTAAAGGCAAACTCGGCAAGTATGTTTCCGGCAAAGATGTCATCTTGCATATAATCGGTAAAATCGGAGTTGACGGCGCTCTCTACAAGTCTATGGAATTTACGGGAGAGGGACTTTCATCGCTTAGCATATATGACAGACTTACAATGTCTAACATGGCTATAGAAGCGGGTGCAAAAAACGGCATTTTCGAGGTTGATGAGCAAACCCTTAAATACCTTGACGAACATTGCTCGCGTAAACCTGTTGTTTATAAAGCGGATCCGGACGCTGATTACGATGAAAGCTATGAAATTGACCTTTCCGAGATAAAATCGACAGTCGCATTTCCTCATTTGCCGGAGAATACGCGAGAGATCGACAAGGTGGGTGACATAAAAATCGACCAGGTTGTCATCGGCTCTTGTACTAACGGTTTTTATAAGGATATTGAAGAGGCGGCGCAGATTCTCAAAGGACATAAGGTCGCAAAGTATGTGCGTACGATTATAATTCCTGCAACTCCTGCCATATATACGAAAGCTCTTGAAAACGGACTTATCAGAATATTCATGGATGCAGGCTGTGTTGTTTCAACGCCAACATGCGGCCCTTGCCTCGGCGGACACATGGGCATACTCGCAAAGGGCGAGCGCGCCGTTTCTACGACTAACAGAAACTTTGTCGGCAGAATGGGCGATGTAACATCTGAAGTTTATCTTGCAAGCCCTGCTGTTGCGGCGGCAAGCGCTATAACCGGAAAAATCACGGATCCTGCGGAGGTGATGGGCAAATGAAATATACGGGTAATGTTATAAAATACGGCGATAATGTCGATACCGACGTTATAATCCCTGCTCGATATCTTAACACCATAGATAAAAAGGAGCTTGCTTCCCATTGTATGGAAGATATTGATAAGACTTTCACATCCCGCGTAAAAGCCGGCGATATTATTGTCGCGGGTAATAACTTCGGCTGCGGTTCTTCCCGTGAACATGCGCCTATTGCTATAAAGGAAAGCGGCATTTCCGTGGTTATTGCAAAGAGCTTTGCGAGGATTTTTTACAGAAATTCTATTAATATCGGCCTTGCTATAGTTGAGTGTCCCGAGGCGGCAGAGGAAATATCCGAGTCTGACGAAGTTGAAATAGATCTTGACAACGGTATTATAAGCGACAAAACTACAGGCAAGACTTATAATACGGAACCGTTTCCTCCGTTTATTCAAAAGATTATTGAAAACGGCGGACTTGTCGATTCTGTAAAAGCGGGAATTATCAAATAAGAAAAGAGAATCAAATGAAATACAATATTGCACTATTACCCGGTGACGGGATAGGACCTGAAATAGTGGACGGCGCGGTGCGAGTCCTTAAAAAGGTCGGTGAAAAATACGGACATGAGTTTGACTTCAAAACCTATCTTATAGGGGGCGTTGCTTACGACGCGACAGGCGACCCTTTGCCTAAAGAGACTGTCGACGGCGCGCTTGCGTCAGACAGCGTGCTTCTCGGCGCGGTGGGCGGACCGAAGTGGGACTCGCTTCCGGGAGATAAACGCCCTGAAAAAGCGCTTCTCGGCATTCGTTCGGCTCTCGGGCTCTTTACGAATCTTCGTCCCGCAAAGCTTTATCCCGCGCTTTCCGACGCCTGCCCTCTGAAGGAGAGCACGGTAAAGAACGGTTTTGACATAATGATAGTCCGTGAGCTTACGGGCGGTATATATTTCGGCGACCGCGGTTACCGCGAGGGCAAATACGGTACAGAGGCATACGATACCGAGTGTTACAGTCCCATGGAAATCGAACGTATTGCCCGAGTTGCTTTTGAATGTGCGAAAAAAAGAGGTAAGAAGCTCGCAAGTATAGACAAGGCAAATGTGCTTGAAACATCACGTCTTTGGAGAAAGACGGTACATGAAATAGCGCAGGAATATCCCGACGTATCAGTGTGCGATGTGCTCGTTGATAATGCGGCTATGCAGCTTGTGCGAAATCCTGCACAGTTTGATGTTATCGTTACGTCAAACATGTTCGGCGATATACTTTCAGATGAAGCTTCGCAGATTACCGGTTCTATCGGAATGCTTCCGTCGGCATCGCTCAACGAAACTACTCTCGGTATGTACGAGCCCATTCACGGCTCTGCTCCCGATATTGCAGGCAAGAATATAGCAAACCCCATAGCTACGATACTTTCTGCCGCTATGATGTTAAGATATTCATTTAATTTAACCGAAGAAGCGGATTGTATCGAAAAAGCGGTCGACGCGGTGCTTAACGACGGTTTACGCACATCGGATATCGCAAAACCGGGAGAGAATACACTGTCTACCTCGGAAATGACCGAGGCTGTCATTGAAAGACTGTAAGGATATCAAATGGAACTTTATGAACTATCCGTTGCACTAAAATCTTTAGTGTTTTTCAGACCCATGATGCATGACGCGGTTTTGTGTGAACTTGAAAAATTTCTCGACCTCCACACAAACAGTATTGCTGAAAGGGCAGAGCAGTATTCTCGTTTTGTTTCCGCCTTGTATGAACAGGGCGACAACCTTACGGATTATGTTTTGACGCGCGCTGTGTGTGACGATAACAGATATGTTCGTTTGCTCTCAAGCGGCGGAATAATATCCGAAAATATGCGCAGTTGCATGGAAAACGAGCTTTTTGTATTATCTGCTGTTTCCTCGCTTAACTCCGAGCGGCTGATAGATTCCGTCGGATATAACGGCTATTTGCCCACCTATAACATTTCCGATATTGACTTTATCGCGGAATATAAAAGGAGAATAGCAGACGTAAAGAAAAACGGATACGGTATATATGCGAAAAACACCATGTTTCGCTATGCCGACGGCGAGATTGTACCGGTCATGTCTGCCGATAAGACAGACATTTGCGATCTTATCGGATACGAAAATGAAAAACAGCTCGTTATCAATAATACACGTGCGTTTCTTGACGGACTTCCGGCGGCGGATGTTTTGCTCTGCGGAGACGCAGGTACGGGAAAATCCTCGACAGTCAAGGCTGTTGTAAATATGTTCGCGCCGCAGGGGCTGCGTATTTTGGAGCTGAGAAAAGACCAGCTGCACGACATGCCAGTAATTTTGGAGCGTTTACATGACAATCCTCTGAAATTTATATTGTTTATAGACGATTTGTCTTTTGTCACGAATGATGATGATTTTAACCGTCTGAAAGCTATTTTAGAGGGTTCAGTTTCTGCGAGAAACGATAATATACTCGTTTATGCTACGAGTAACAGACGTCACCTTGTAAAAGAAAAATTTTCCGACCGTGACGGGGATGATATTCACCGTTCCGACAGTATGCAGGAGCTTTTGTCCCTCTCGGAGCGTTTCGGACTCACGGTTCTGTTCTCTAAACCCGATAAGAAATTGTATCTTGAAATTGTCCGCAGTCTTTGCGAAAAGAATAATATTCCTTATACGGAAAAGACGGCTGTTGAGGCGGAGGCGTTTGCGCTCCGCAAGGGCAATCGTTCGGCTCGTGCCGCAGAGCAGTTTACCGACTCTTTACTTACAAATATAAATCTAAAGGAGCGTGACGAAAATGACGCTTGATAAAATCTACCATGCAAGCTATGTGCTCAAGGATGTTATAAGAAAAACCGACTTGATTTACGCGCCCAATATCAACTCCGAGTCGCAGATTTATCTTAAAACCGAGAATCTGCAGATTACAGGTTCATTTAAGGTCCGCGGCGCATATTACAAAATATCACAATTAAGCGATGAAGAAAAAGCACGCGGAGTTATAGCCTGCTCGGCGGGAAACCACGCACAGGGCGTTGCCCTTTCGGCGAGCCGCGCAGGTATTAAATCCGTTATTTGCCTGCCCGACGGCGCCCCTATATCAAAGGTTGAGGCGACAAAGGGCTACGGCGCGGAGGTATGCCTTGTCAAGGGCGTTTACGACGACGCATATGAAAAGGCATTAAAGCTTCGCGACGAAAAGGGATATACTTTTATTCATCCTTTCGACGATGAGGACGTTATCGCAGGTCAGGGCACTAT
>CAMGCN010000027.1 GCA_946040935.1 uncultured Clostridia bacterium
CCTGAAGCTTGAGCTTTACACGCCCGACGAGCTCGCCTCGATAGTCATGAGAAGCGCGAAGATACTCGGAATACAAATTGACGGTGAGGGAGCGAAGGAAATCGCTTCACGTTCGCGCGGAACACCGCGAATTGCAAACCGTCTGCTTAAGCGCGTGCGCGACTTTGCCCAGGTAATGGGAAACGGTAAAATAGACCTTGAGATTGCGTCCTATGCGCTTAAAAAACTCGAGATTGACGAGCTCGGACTCGATAATGTCGACCGCAGAATGTTGACTACGATAATCAAAAACTACGGAGGAGGTCCCGTAGGACTTGAAACTCTCGCTGCAACGGTAGGTGAAGAGGCGGTCACGATAGAGGACGTATATGAGCCCTATCTTATGCAGATAGGTTTTCTTTCACGCACTCCGAGGGGAAGATGTGCAACACGCCTTGCCTACGAGCATCTTTCTATACCGTACAGCGCAAATAAAGGCGATAAAGACCAGATAAGTATTTTTGACCGAAAGGAAGACTGAATGTTTTTGGCAGACGGCTGGAGCTCATACAAACTTATTGACGCGAGCGACGGCAAGCGGCTTGAGAGCTGGGGCGGATATACGCTCGTCCGTCCCGATCCGCAGGTAATATGGCACAGTGAAACTCCCGACAGACGCTTTAAGAGCGCAGACGCGGTTTATATCCGTTCAAAGAAGGGCGGAGGAGCATGGAGCGAAAACAACCTGCCCGAGAGCTGGATTTTAGAGTATGAGCGTTTGGGACTTAAATTTCTCATTAAGCCCATGGGGTTTAAGCATACCGGACTTTTTCCCGAACAGGCGGTAAACTGGGATTGGTTTTACAAACTAATATCATCGCAAAACCGCGAGATAAAGGTGCTCAATCTTTTTGCATATACGGGCGGGGCTACTGTCGCCGCGGCAAAGGCGGGCGCAAAGGTATGTCATGTAGACGCTTCACGCGGCATGGTCGCTCAGGCAAAGGAAAACGCGGCTCTGTGCGGCCTCGAGGACGCGCCTATACGTTATATCGTGGACGACTGTCAGAAGTTTGTCGAGAGGGAAATACGCAGAGGCAACACATACGACGCCATAATCATGGATCCCCCCTCTTACGGCAGAGGTCCCAACGGACAGATATGGCGCTGTGAAGAAAACATCGACTCTTTTGTAAAGCTGTGTATGGGAGTTCTGTCGGAAAATCCGCTGTTTGTTTTGATTAACTCATATACAACGGGGCTCTCTCCCTCTGCTATGGGATATATCCTGGAAACTACCGTTAAAAAACAATACGGCGGTTCTGTCATATCCGATGAGGTGGGACTTCCCGTCGAGAGCACAGGCGCGGCGCTTCCCTGCGGTTCGGCGGCACGCTGGACAAAATAAAGAATGAAACAATACGGAAAAATATATGGAAAACGCATTTATCAAAACAGAAAATCTGTCATTCTCCTATGAAAACGGAGACGGCGGTGAAAACGCGGTACTGTACGATATAAACCTTGAAATAGAAAAGGGTGCTTTCGTCGCAATACTCGGTCACAACGGCTCGGGAAAATCTACCCTTGCCAAGCTGTTGAACATGATACTGACTCCGACCGGGGGAAAAATATATATCGACGGCACAGATATAACAAAGCCCGATATGAGCGAAAAAGACATTATTGACCTCCGTTCGAAAATCGGTATGGTATTTCAAAATCCCGATAATCAGTTAGTTGCCACAATCGTCGAAGAGGACGTTGCATTCGGCCCTGAAAATCTCGGAGTAGAGCCTGCCGAGATTCGCCGCCGTGTCGACGAGGCGCTTGCGACTGTAGGAATGACCAAGTATGCACGGCACAGTCCTCATCAGCTTTCGGGCGGACAAAAGCAGAGAGTGGCAATCGCAGGCGCGATAGCGATGCTTCCCGAGTGTATAGTGTTTGACGAATCGACTGCCATGCTCGATCCCATGGGCAGAGCCGAGGTCATGAATACGATAGAAAAGCTGAATCGGGAAAAGAATATTACAGTCCTGCATATTACACACAATATGAATGAAGCGCTGTGCGCCGACAGAGTGATAGTCATGAGTGACGGAAGGATTATTTTAGACGGCGTGCCCGACGAAGTCTTTTCGCATGTCGAAGAATTAAAGTCTGTCGGACTGGGAGTTCCCCAAGCGGCGGAACTTATGTATTCGCTTTCAAAAAACGGAATTGAAATAGGCAAAATAACGGGCGACGAAAATAAATGCGCGCAAAAATTGTTTGATTTGATAAATGAGAAATAAAATAGAAATAGAAAATGTATCGTATATATATTCGCAGGGCACACCCTTTTGTACAGAGGCGCTCAAAGATGTGAGCTGTTCTTTTAAGGAGGGAATTATAACCGGACTCATAGGTCACACCGGCTCGGGAAAGTCAACTCTTGTTCAGCTGCTAAACGGGCTTTTGAAGCCGACGTCGGGCAGGGTGCTTCTCGACGGAAAGGATATATGGGAAAATCCAAAGAAAATAAACGAAATAAGATTTCGCGTCGGACTCGTTTTTCAATATCCCGAATATCAGCTTTTTGAGGAGAGTGTGTATGCCGACATCGCATACGGTCCCAAAAATATAGGACTTGATAAAGATGAGATTGACAAACGTGTAAGACAGTCGGCACAGTTCGTCGGTATTGACGAGGGCCTTTTTGAAAAGTCTCCCTTTGACCTTTCGGGAGGGCAAATGCGCCGTGTTGCAATAGCGGGTATTTTCGCACTTATGCCGGAGGTGCTCGTACTCGACGAGCCTGCGGCAGGTCTTGACCCGATGGGCAGAGACGCTGTTTTTAATGCTGTCACCGCATATCAGCGTACAACGGGAGCTACCGTTATCATTGTCAGTCACAGTATGGAGGACATGGCTAAATACGCGGACAGAATAATGGTTATGAGCAATGCAAAGGTGGTACTCGAAGGAGAACCGAGCGAGATATATAAAAATGCAAAGACTTTGTGCTCGATAGGCCTTGATGTTCCGCAGATAACGCGGCTGATGATGAAGCTGTCGGATATGGGAGTACCTAACCGTACCGACATTTTCACGGTAGAGGGAGCGCGTGACGAGATATTGCGTCTGCTCGGAAAGGGCGGTAACGTAAATGATTAAGGATATTACAATCGGACAGTATTTTCCGGGGGAGTCTGTTCTGCATCATCTCGATCCCCGTACCAAGCTGCTTCTTACGGTGTTGTATATCGTCATTTTGTTTATGGCGAAGAGCATGCTCGCGTTTATCCTGATAGTCCTGCTCACCGCGGCTCTTATTCCCATTTCGGGAATATCTTTCAAAGTGATAGCAAAGAGCCTGAAGCCCCTTTTGTTTATCATAATTTTCACAATGACTCTTAATTTGTTTTTTACAAAAGGAGAGGGAGAGCCTCTTTTGTCCTTTTGGATAATAAATATCTATAAAGAGGGTGTTTCCTTCGCCATATACATGATAGTGAGAATAATATGCCTCATTACCGGCACGGGCGTTATTTTGACATATACTACATCGCCTATTCAACTGACTGACGGTATAGAACAGCTTCTTGCTCCTCTTTCAAAGATAAAGCTGCCTGTTCATGAGTTTGCCATGATGATGTCCTGTGCTCTGCGCTTTATACCTACCCTCGTCGAGGAAACAGACAAAATCATGAGTGCACAAAAGGCGAGAGGAGCCGACTTTACAAGCGGCTCGCTGATAAGGCGTGCGAAAGCTATCATACCGATTCTCATTCCCCTTTTCGTCTCGGCGTTCCGCCGTGCGGACGAGCTCGCGGTCGCCATGGAGTGCCGCTGTTACCACGGGGGAGAGGGAAGAACGCGCATGAATTCGTTGCATTTTTCCGCGCGTGATTTACTTGTGACACTGGTGTTTGTTTTATTCGGCGCAGGCGTAGTTCTTCTGAATATCTTTACACGCGGAATAGGTATAGGCATATGAAACTTCTGCTTGAAATAAGATACGACGGAAGCGGTTTTCACGGCTGGCAGGTACAGCCTGATAAGATTACCGTTCAGAGCTGTATTCAGGACGCACTTGAAAAGCTGTTCGGGAAAAGATACGACGTGACAGGGTGCAGCCGCACCGATTCGGGAGTTCACGCACGTCAGTTTTTCTGTACTGTCGACGGCATGAGCGAAAGTAAGATTTCTCTTGACAGGGTGCCGCGTGCGCTTTGCGCCCTGTTGCCCGATGAGGCGGCGGTGATTTCCTGCCGTGAGGTTCCGGATGATTTCCACCCGAGATATTCATGTAAAGGCAAAGAGTACGAATATATTATTAACGCACGCTCATGCCGAGATCCGTTTCTTCGGGGACGCGCATGGCAGCTTTGCCGTGAGCTTGATATCCCGGCGATGGAGCGGGCCGCGAAAGGAATAGAGGGAAAGCACGATTTTTCTTCCTTTTGCGCCGCAAACGCTTCAACGAGCGATAATGTAAGAACGGTAGAATACTGCAGAGTGACGGAAGAAAACGGCATCGTACGCATAAACATAACTGCAAACGGATTTTTATATAACATGGTCCGTATAATCACCGGCACTTTAGTCGAAGCAGGGCTGGGCAAAAAAGAATACGAAGATACAGGGAAAATAATCGAAAGGCTCGACCGAAAGGCGGCGGGTATTACGGCGCCTGCCTGCGGACTTTACTTAAACCGTGTCAAATATTAAGTGAAAGGTAACAGATGGCGAAGAAAAACTTTTTAACAAAAAAGAAAAATGCCGCAGCGACTGCGCCGGGTGTAAATGCGTATTATATCACCGTTTCATCCCGTTTCGGCTTTGCAAAGTGGATTTGCGTCGCGCTTCTCGCTCTGTTTATCGCCTTTACAGTGCTTTTCACACGCGAGGAGATAACGGTAAACAATTTGAGATATCTTTTGAAGCATTTCGACGTAAACTCTGTTGATTCTTCCTCAAATTTTGATATCCTTAAATATGACGATAACGGAAACTACACTTTCGGATACTATAAGGACGATTTGGTCGTGGTTTCCTCAACAGGCGTCAGCTTTTACGATATGCACGGAAACGCGGTCATGAATAAATCTCATTCCATGTCAAATCCCGCGCTTACCGCGACGGAGAATTACCTGTATGTATACGACCTCGGAAACAACGCTTATTCGGTATATAATTCTTTTGCATGTCTCAAAAGCGTTATAACCGAATATCCCGTCAACATGATAGCGGCGGGAGATACAGGCGTTTTCGCCGTGGTTACAAAGGATATCGAGTACAGAAGTAAGGTGCAGATTTACGATAAAAATTTCAATTTGTTAAGCGAAGTATCAAAAAACAAATTGGTCATTGACGTTTCCGTTTCATCAGACGGAAGGGAAGTTTTGATTTTGTCCTGCGAGACTACAACTGACGGAGAGTTCTTTACCGAGGTATCTATGGTGCGCCCGGGAAAGTACGAACCTGCTTTTACCGTCGAGAGGGAAGACAGCTTCCCGATATCGTGTACTGTGCTTTCAGGCGGAGGAGCCGGAGTTCTGTTTTCGGATAAGTTTATAATTTACAGTCCGTCGGGCGAGCTTGTTCTTGAATATGATTTTACGGGAAAGACGCCTACTACCTACGCCTGCAACGGGGAATATACCGCACTCACGTTTAATAAGAGCGTAATCGGTTATGACAGCAGCGCGATTATTTTTGATAAAAACGGAAACATCGTAAATGATATAACCGTGTCGGGACAGTGTAACAAATCGACATTTGAAAACGGATATGTTTTCGTTATGCTCACAGACGCAGTCGCACGTCTCGATATAAACAGCGGCGAGGTGCTTTATGAAAAAACAGAAAGCAATCCGATTGATTTCATGGTGCGCGGAGGAGACTCTCTGCTCGTGTGTTACAGCGACAGGACGGTTTCAATGCCTTACTCTTTCGTGCCCGATTATCTGAAAAGCGAAACGGAGGAAGAAAATTGAAAATTTCATTGATATGTGACATTATACTTGCTCTTATTTTTGTGCTGATAGTCGCAGGCGGTTACAGAAAAGGCTTCATTAAAAGTCTGCTCGGACTTGCAAGTCTTTTGATTGCCGCTGTGTGCGCGTCCCTGCTTACGCCCACGGTCTCTTCGTGGCTGTCAGACAGGTATGTGGAGAATGCGGTAAAGGATACTGTTTCATCGAGTATTCATTCTGTTATCGACGATACGGAAGATGACGAAAAAAGCGAGGGACTTTTCTCGGCGATAGATAAATTTGTTATTATCGATAACGGAGAAACGGCAAATAAATACGTTTCGCAGATACTTGACTCGTCCTTTTCCGATAATACGATAGATGCGGTGTCGGGTGAAATAGCGAAAACAATATCAAAACCGCTTTGTAATTCCGCCGCGTTCTTTGTCATATTTATTATCAGCTCTTTGCTTGTACGGATTATCGCATCTGTACTCGACGGGATATTCCGCCTTCCGATACTCAAACAGGCAAATAAGCTTCTCGGACTTATTTTGGGACTTCTTTGCGCGCTCATATTCATGATGGTTGTGTCGCGTGTGTTCGTGTGCATACTGCCGTGGCTTTCGGGTATTACAGACGGTAAAATAGGTCAGGATGTTTTGGAAGGATCACATTTGCTTTCCTTCTTCAGCAAGTATAATGTGTTCAGAGAGATAATAAAAGATATATCGGCATTTATATAAGAGGAGATACAAATTATGGAACTGTGCGCGAGATGCCACAAAAGATATGCTGTTGTTTATATCCAGCGAATTGACAATAACGAAACAAAGAGCGAGGGAATTTGCCTGAAATGTGCAAAAGAGCTCGGAATTAAGCCCATTAACGATATGATGGACAAAATGGGAATAGATGAGGACGACCTCGACCGAATAGACGATGAAATGGAGGGGCTTATCGAAACCGGAGCCGTAAGCGAAGACGCGGAGGGTAAAGCGCCTGCAGTTGATTTCAGTAAAATTTTCGGCGGCTTCGGAAAACCCGCACCTAAAAGCGAGGAGTCGGAGAAGAAGACCGGGGACGATAAAAAGACGGACAAAAAGTCCAAAAAGAAATACTTGAATGAATATTGCCTCGATCTTACCGCGAAGGCGGCGAGAGGGGAAATGGACGCGATCATAGGAAGAGACAGAGAGCTTTCCCGCCTTATTCAGATTTTGCTTCGCCGTCAGAAGAACAATCCCTGCCTTATAGGTGAGCCGGGAGTCGGTAAAACCGCTATCGCAGAGGCCCTTGCACAGCGTATTGCAAAAGGCGATGTGCCGTATAAGCTTAAGAACAAAGAGGTACACCTTGTCGACCTCACTTCGATAGTTGCGGGAACGCAGTTCAGAGGTCAGTTTGAGCAGAGGATAAAGGGACTTATCAACGAGTGCAAAAAGCTCGGCAATATCATATTGGTCATTGACGAAGTTCACAGTATAGTGGGCGCGGGAGACGCCGAGGGCAGTATGAACGCGGCAAATATTCTGAAGCCGGCGCTTTCACGCGGCGAAATTCAGCTGATCGGTGCGACGACGCTTGCCGAGTACAGAAAGTATATAGAAAAAGACTCGGCGCTCGAGCGACGTTTCCAGCCTATCATAGTAGAGGAGCCGTCGGTTGCCGACTCGGTGAAGATGCTCACGGGTATAAAGGGATATTATGAGTCATACCACGGGGTGAAGATACCCGAGGAGACGGTGCGTCGCGCAGTTGTTCTGTCCGAGAGATATATAACAGACAGGTTTTTGCCCGATAAGGCGATAGACCTGCTCGACGAGGCGAGTGCATATCTTTCCTTAAATTCTCCGGTTATTGAAAAATATAACGAGGCGGTCGACGCGCTCTCAAAAATAAGAAGGGATAAAGAAGCGCTCGAATCGGAAGAAAAGACGGGCGAAGAAGAGCTCGAGGAAAAATATCGTTCTCTTGCAGGCATAAAAGCCGAGGAGATGCGGCTTGAAAATCAGCTCAGGGAGTTAGAGAGCGAGAAAGAACATGTGATATTGAGTGACGAGGATCTCGCGCGTGTTATCGAGATATGGACCGGCATACCTGCCTCTAACATAACCGAGCATGAGTTTGAAAAGATAGATAAATTAAACGGCGCGCTCAAAGAGCGTATTATCGGCCAGGACGCCGCCATTGACGCGCTCGTTCGCGCGATAAAGAGAAACAGGGCAGGAGTTTCCTATAAGAAAAAACCGTCTTCGTTTATATTCGCAGGGCCTACGGGAG
>CAMGCN010000028.1 GCA_946040935.1 uncultured Clostridia bacterium
ACAGGAGACAATTTCCGCATCACTCATTTGCTCTACTTCTGTTTTCATTTTACTGAAAAATGAAGCAAAATAGTTTCGTGCGTCAGTCCCATTGAAAAACTCTTTGCTACATCCCCGTCCTGTTCTATAATACATTTTCCTCACCCCATTTTTTCAAGCTGAAGCGACCAACTATTTATGGTTGATCGCTTTTGGCTTAGTCATTATTAGAGTTGCTGTTATTCTTCATCATCTTCCGCATCCATGTTCATTTCGAGTTTATAATAAATGTCGATGTCTCGAATAATTCCATCAATATCGTTATTCTTTAGTTCATCTGTCCATGTTTGAAGTTCATTGATAGTAATGATTTCTTCAATGGCTTTTCGGTATCTTTCTTCCAAAACAGCCATACCGCTGGAACGTTGTGCAATATACTGTTCTAAATCAGCTAAAACTCTTTTCTTGCTCTGCTTTGTTTTGATAACAAAACTAATTGGAAAGTGCATTATCTTATCAATATCCAACAAATACTTATCGTAATTGTTGACTTCTGTCACTTGGAAGAATCTTCCTACTGGTCTCATTACAAAATCGATTCCACCATCGTTTGCATTTGTTCTGCCTGTCTTAAAGAGTTCCAGTGCAACCTCGTCGATTGTATCTCGTGTATAGCCGAAAAACACCGTTACATTTTTGTAATGATTTTTCAATATAGCATAACTGATTATTTCAAAAATTCGGGCTTCCGCATCTTCAGTAAGTAAAGCGTTGATTTTGGCTTTCTTTTCAGAATAATCTGTCAGCCTTCTTAATTCTTCAAGAATGCTTATCAATGCGTGGTCTTTTGCCATAAGAAGTTCTACATATCTTTTGATAATCTTGCAAGAAACCTTGCTTATATCATGACCCGCCACATAAATGTAATCTATGTGGATAAGATACTTGCCGTTATTGATGATTATTAAGTCGTTTACCGCATCTTTTATTTTATTGTGGAACTCTCCATTTACACGAGAGTTCAATGCATGGTTTTGCAACTTGCTTCCGCCATACAAACCACGGTAAAAATTGAACAGTCTCATGTAGTCATAGCCATCAAAACGACGATACTGTTCTTTCTTTTCATAAAAATCGTCTTGATAAAAATACAGTATGGAATAAATGGCGTAGATATTGGCTAAACTCCTACGAGTTTTACTGTTTCCATGTACAGCTTTCATTTTCTTATCCAGATATTGAAGCATCGGACTATTATCATAGACTTTCTGGAAATCTTTTGGATATTCATTTTTCAATATCTCAGCAACAAATGCTTCTGTAATTTTCATGTTATTCACCTCTTACATATTTTGACTTGGCATTGGTCTTTCTAGTTTTGACTTTTTCAAGACTTTTTCCGTTTCTTTCTGTCGCAATACCAGTACGCCTTAATCCAATTTCGTAGTATTCCTCGTTCAAATCAATTCCAACACCAACACGTCCCAAGCGTACTGCCATAGCAGATGTTGTGAAAGAACCTGAAAACGGATCAAGAACTACATCTCCCGGATTAGAGGAAGCTTTGACAACGCGTTCAAGTAACGCTTCTGGTTTTTGTGTTGGATGATTCTCGTATTCATCCATCTTGAATCTTACACGACTGAAATTCCAAACATTTCCCGGAACTTTTTCTGTACTATACGGTTGCGGTGGATTTTTCCTATAATCTATTAGTTTCCTCTTTGCACCCGTCTTTGCTTCGACAAGAATATCCTCATGATTGAAAATGTAAGAAGCCTTTTTGTTTTTGTTAATCATTAAGATAGGTTCATAGAGAGAGCCATACATTTTCTTGGACTGAACTCCAGAGCTATCATACGCCCAAATAATTCGACACAACACATTGTATTTTTCAGAAACATATACATCCAAGTAGGACATATGTTGTGTCGCTGTCATAAAATACATAGACCCTGTATCAGAAAGAACTCGCATACATTCATCAATCCATGTTTTGCACCATTCTATGTAAGCATGCACGCTTTCCCATTTGTCACTATTGTTTCCAAAATCTTTACCTATATTGTACGGAGCATCGGCGAAAATAAGTTGAACGGATTTATCTTTCATCTTTTTAAGAACAGAAAGACTTTCTCCGAGAATTGCCAATGAGTTATTGCTTCTCATGTTTTCTTCAGTTAATGGTTCAGAAAACAATTTATCAAAATCAAATACTACTTCTGGATATACTTTGAAAGATGCTTCTTCAACCTCTAAAACATCGTCAAAAGTAAGAACCATTTGTCCATCGCTAATCATACTCATATTAGTTACCTTCCTGTGATAATTGCTGATTAAACTCAAGAATATCATCAACCTTACAATCTAATGTTAAGCATATTTTTTCTATGCTTTCTAACGAAACATATTGGTCACGTCTGAGGCGAGTTAAGATATTAGCACTAAAGCCTGCCATATCGCTCAGTTCAGAAGTGGCGATACCTCGGTCTATCAGCAAGTGAAATAATTTTTTATATGTTACAGCCATACAGTCCTCCTTGCCATGATATTCACTGCTTAATAGCATATCACGAAAATGTGAATTTTTCAACCATTCGTTAATACTGAATTTGAACTTTCTGTTCCGTAAACGGTGTTTTTGATGAAATGAGCATAGTTGATACTTTATATTTCCTTATGTAATTGCGGTCAAAGCATCGGATACAGACCAGACATTTTGACCGCCTATTTCCCAAAATCAATATATTTTCAATTTTGGGAAGTGAGTTTCAAGGAAGTTCTGATTTAACGATAAAATACAAAGATTAAAGGGTTTCGTTAATTCTATCGTTCATTAGTAAAAGATTTCAGAAAAACTGTATGACGAATACCGTTTTTACGCCGGCGGAGTATAAACGGTATGCTCGCTAAGAATAAACACTTGATTTACAATTTAACAGTATTACAAACAGTTTTTCCACTTTATTCGATGAATTTAGAGGTCTGAAAAAATCAATACAAAAAGGCGTAATCCCATATTTTGAGATTGCACCGTCATTTCTAAAATACTTCCTTATTACCCCTATCAAAAGTCCCGGGCGGATGTTTTAATATGCTGAAATAATATAACATGCGGATACAAATAAACGAAGGGGTATTTCTTAAAAATCGGGAATGATTATTTTGCAGTTACATATACCCTGCACAGCGGCCGTTTTATAATATTTACAGTACTCTTAAAATAAATAAAGAAGATACAACCGCTTTCAGTCGTATCTTCTTTTATTATTAATAAATTCGCTTTTCAGTCCGTGCAGGATAAGCACATACAGAATTACTTATCGAGATTTGCTTCGAGTACGGCAAGCTCGTCGTACATTTCCTGAGGAACATGATCGCCGACCTGCTTATAGAACTCTTTGATATTCTCGATATCTTCTTTCCAGCTTTCCTTATCGACTGTGAGAAGTCCCTTTATCGTATCAAGAGTTACACCGTCAAGACCTTCAATGTTGATATCCTCCGGTTTCGGAACGTAACCGATAGCGGTCTCAACTGCGTCTACCTTGCCCTCGCAGCGAGCGAGTATCCAAAGGAGGACTCTCATATTGTCGCCGAATCCCGGCCAGATGAAGTGTCCCTCGTCGTCGGTACGGAACCAGTTAACGTGGAAAATCATCGGAGGATTAGGGATCTTCTTGCCCATTTCAAGCCAGTGAGCCCAATAGTCTCCCATGTTGTAGCCTACGAAAGGTCTCATAGCCATAGGATCGCGGCGTACAACTCCGATTGCGCCTGCGGCAGCCGCCGTAGTCTCGGACGCCATGATAGAGCCGACGAAGGTGCCGTGCTGCCAGTTTCTCGACTGGTAAACCAGCGGAGCGGTCTTGGCACGTCTGCCGCCGAATATTATCGCGGATACCGGTACGCCCTTGAGGGAATCAAATTCGCTTGAGAGACAGGGGCAGTTCTTTGCCATAGCTGTAAATCTTGAGTTGGGGTGTGCGCCTGAAGTGTTGATTTTATCAGCCTTGTCGTAGGTTCTGTAGTCCCACTTCTCGCCTTTCCAGTTGAGAGCGTTCTTGGGCGGGTTGTCATCAAGGCCTTCCCACCATACCGTATTGTTGTCTATATCGTAGCATACGTTTGTAAAGATAGTGTCTTTTTTAGTAGTGGCAAGTGCATTGGGGTTGGACTTTTCATTAGTTCCGGGAGCAACGCCGAAGAAGCCGTTTTCAGGGTTGACAGCGTAAAGACGTCCGTCCTCTTTGTTTACACGGAGCCATGCGATGTCGTCGCCGACAGTCCATACCTTGTAACCCTTTTTCTTGAATACTTCGGGCGGAATGAGCATTGCGAGGTTTGTCTTACCGCACGCAGACGGGAATGCCGCCGTAACATACTTGATATCTCCGTCAGGATATTCGAGACCGAGTATGAGCATGTGTTCAGCCATCCATCCCTCTTTGCGTCCGAGGTAGGAAGCGATACGAAGTGCAAAGCACTTCTTTCCGAGAAGAACATTTCCGCCGTAAGCAGAGTTAACGCTCATTATTGTGTTGTCCTGCGGGAAGTGAGTGATATATCTGTTTTCCGCGTCACAGTCGGCAGTTGCATGAAGTCCCTTGATATAGTCGGGGCTGTCGCCGAGAGCGTCTATAACATTTTTGCCGACTCTTGTCATAATAAGCATATTAAGAACAACGTAAATAGAGTCGGTGAGCTCTATGCCTATCTTTGCAAAGTCAGAACCTACTACGCCCATTGAATAGGGAATAACATACATGGTTTTACCCTTCATTGAGCCGGTATAAAGCTTTTTCAGCTTATCATACATTTCATTCGGATCCATCCAGTTGTTGATGTTGCCCGCTTCTTCTTTCGTGGGTGTGCAGATAAAAGTTCTGCCCTCAACACGAGCAACGTCGTTTACTGCAGTTCTGTGTAAATAGCAGTTAGGAAGAAGCTCTTCGTTGAGCTTGGTGAGCTCGCCCGTAGAGCATGCCTCTGCGCGAAGCGCCTCTGCCTGCTCATCAGTGCCGTCGATCCAGACAATTCTGTCCGGCTGTGTCATAGCGGCCATCTCGTCAATCCAAGAATTTACATACTTGTTTTCAGTCATACTGACCATTATATTGTCCTCCGTTTTGATAATATTAACAATACTTACGGCAGCCGTTGAAGAAAAAAATTCATTTCCAACTTTCGCCAATATACATTATATAGCCTATTATTCAATTTTTCAATATAGTTTACCCCAAAATTTACAAAAAATTATTTTATTTTCGATATTTTGTTTTCAACCAGGGCAAAATCCGCCGCAGAAAGTTTTTCTCCTCTCACGTCGGCAGGAAAGCCGCAGTCGGTTATTATCTCGCACATTTGCTGCTTCGATAAAGAAAATTCTCCGGAAAGAGTGTTAACCAAGGTCTTTCTCCTCATACCGAAGGCCGCCTTGATTATCCTGAAAAAATTTTCCTTTGATTTCACCTGATAGGGGCAATTTTCGTAAACATCTATTCTCACAACGGCAGAATCCACCTTTGGCGCGGGCATAAACAACCCTGCGCTTACCTTAAAGGCTCTGTGGGCTTTGCCGTAATATGCTATCGCCGCGCTTATGGAACCGTAGTCGGCGCTTCCCGCCTCGGCGCATATTCTGTCGGCTACCTCCTTTTGTACCATAACCGTTACCCTCTCGAGGGGTATTCCCGACTCAAAAATCTTCATTAAAATAGGAGTGGTGATATAATAGGGCAAATTCGCGCATACACAAACTTTTTTCCCGTTAAAATTCTCTTTTACAAGCGAGACAAGATCGGTCTTCATGATATCGGCGTTTATCACCGTCACGTTGTCAAAGTCGGAAAGGGTTTGCTCAAGTACGGGAATGAGGTCACTGTCTATTTCCACCGCCACGACCTTTTTTGCCCTCTTTGCAAGTTCTCTTGTAAGAGTGCCGATGCCCGGCCCGATTTCCAGCACATACTCGCCCGCCCCTGTTTCAGCGGTTTTACACGGCACAGCCTCGTTTATAAGAAAATTCTGTCCCAGACTTTTTTTGAAAGACAGCCCGTTTTCACTCATTATATTTTTAACTGTGGATATATCAGTAAGTCTCATAAATACTCCTTGACTTTGATTTTTCCTTATGATATCATTATTTTACCATATATTTAATCGGGTTGCAACCCGAAGGCGGCATAACGGGAGCTATACCGTAATGTCAAGAACGGAGTAAAAATGAAAATCAGATTAATTTCCGAACCGAATCTCGAGCGGGTAACAGATGAAATTTCCGCCGTCACGAGAGTATATCGCGACGACAGCGCCGACATACAAGTCACGGCGAAAAAATCACAGGAAAAGGGGCTTCGTCTCTCGAAAGAAGACGGTAATATCACGATAGAGTATGAGCGCATAACCGATTTTTGCCGTGCGCTCGGATTACTCGGCGCGTTTGCGGCAGGCGAAGATAAAACATTATCTCAGAAGGCGAGTTTTGAAACACTCGGCTATATGCCCGACTGTTCACGCAACGCGGTACTCAGCGTAAGCGGTGCAAAAGACCTGCTCCGCCACCTTGCGGCAATGGGCTTTAATATGCTTATGCTGTACACCGAGGATACCTACGAAATTCCCGAATATCCGTATTTCGGACATCTTCGCGGACGTTTTACAAAGGACGAACTCAAGGAAATCGACCGCTACGCGCTGTCGCTCGGAATAGAGCTTATCCCCTGTATCCAGGTGCTCGCTCACCTTAATCAAATGTTCAAGTGGAATTCGTTCAAGTCTATAAACGACACGGCGGACATCCTCAACATCGCAAAACCCGAAACATACGACCTTATCGACGCTATGCTCCGCGTGTGCGAAGAGTGCTTTACGAGCAAGCGCATAAACCTCGGAATGGACGAGGCGCATAACCTCGGAAGGGGCAAATACCTCGAAACAACGGGAGCTTACAAAAAAACCAACGAAATAATGCACGAACACCTCGAAAAGGTAATAAATATGGCGAATGCCCACGGCTTTGAACCGATGATGTGGAGCGATATGTTCTTCCGTCCCCGGTACGGCGGTTATTACACCACCGAAGGTTCTTTGCCGGACGATTTGGTAAAATCAAAGCCCGACGGAATCACGCCCATATACTGGGACTACTACTGCGGCGAAGAAACCTGCGATAACATGATGAGATGTCACGAGCAGTTCGGATGTGACTTTGCATTTGCGGGCGGAGCATGGAAATGGATAGGATATGCGCCCGACAATACATATTCACTGCACATAGAGGACTCTCATCTGCGCATGTGCAAAAAGCATAATGTTAAAACCGTCTTCACCACCGGCTGGGGAGATAAGGGAGGAGAAGCAGGCCAGCTTTCTGTTCTTCCTGCGCTCATGCAGTACGCAGAATACTGCTACAACGACACGGTTACAAGGGAGAATCTTGCAAAACGGTTTGAAGAGCTCTTTGACATACCGTTTGATGCGTTTTTACGCCTTGATTTGCCGAACAGAGGCTCATATACAGACCTTAATACACCGTCTGTCACATCTCAGTGCAAATATCTGCTTTACAACGATCCGCTCATTGGTATGATGGACAAAAACCTGTCTCCCGACGACGGAGAAACCTACGCAAAGCATACAAAAGCCTTAAACGAGTATGCAAACCATCCGACATACGGTTATCTTTTCCGTACTCTCAGCGAGCTTTGCAATGTTCTTGAATTGAAAGCGACACTTTCATATGACGAAAAGGCGGCATATAAGGCAGGGGACAAAGAAACGCTTTACAAGATTGCAAACGAACGCATACCCGAGATAATTAAACGCTTACCCGCGTTTATAAACGCTTTCAGAGAACAGTGGTATAAAGAAAACAAAACTTTCGGCTTTGAGGTACAGGAACAGTATTTAGGCGGTCTTATGCTTCGTCTGAGTTCAACCGCCGACAGGCTGAACGAATATCTTGAAGGAAAGGTTGAGTGTATAGAGGAGCTTGAGGCGCCCTCGCTCGACTACTACTGCCGCGAGGAAGATATCAGCGAATGGCCGCACCTTGACGCATTTAACTGGCAGGACATAGTATCGGCAAGCAGAATATAAAAAATTTCCCGAAGCATGCTCTTCGGGAAATTTTTTGTCACAATAAGTCGCGCATATATTGAACTGTCTCTTATACACATCTGACGCTGCCGACGAAGGCTTAGGTGTAG
>CAMGCN010000029.1 GCA_946040935.1 uncultured Clostridia bacterium
GTGTTCGAGATGCGCCTTTGTTCTCTGTGCGGTTTTGCACCCGACCTCGTCGGCTGTGCGAAATGCGGAGCTTACGAAAATGAAAGGATGTATTTTGACATACCGAACGGAGCGATTTTCTGCGGCAAATGTGCCTCGTCCGAAGTCAAAAAAACGCCTGTGTCATCTACGGTTTTACACGCCATGCGCTGGGCGTTGTTTTGCGACATGTCACGCCTTTTTTCCTTTGAGATACCCGAGGATGAGATGCGTTCATTTTCCTCGATATGTGAAAGATATATCCTCACTCACCTTGACAGAGGATTCAAAACACTTGATTTTTATCACGATACAGAAGGACTATGATTAGTAAAGAAAAGTATTTAACAACACTTGAATATGATAAAATCCGCATGATGCTCGCAGATTGTGCCGCCACCGAGGGGGCGCGTTCGCAGGCGCTCTGCCTTTTGCCGAGCGAGGTACCTGAGATTGTAAAGAGAAATCTTTCAAATACAACTGACGCAAAGAGGCTGTCCTATCAAAAGGGTACGCCCTCTTTCGGTCATGTTGCGGACATTACCGACGCAACCTCCCGTGCTCTTCATGGAGCTACTCTCACGACGCGCGAGCTTCTCGATATTGCAAACGTACTTGCCACAGCACGTTCTCTCTGCGGTTATATAAGCGAGGACAAAAATTTTGAGACGTCGCTTGACGACATCTTTGATTTGCTCGTTCCGGTGCCCGATCTTGAAAATCGGATACGCCGCGCCATAATCGCCGAGGATATGATATCGGACGACGCGAGTGCAGAGCTTGCCGCAATACGACGTAAGATAAAGAGAATTAATATTAAAATCCGCGACGATTTGCAGGGCTATATCAGCGGCGGCTCATACTCAAAATATCTTCAGGAGAATATCGTCACTACCCGCGGAGGAAGATATGTTATCCCTGTAAAGGCCGAGCATAAAAACGATGTCCGCGGTCTTGTTCACGATACGTCGGCTTCGGGCGCAACGGTGTTTATAGAGCCTATCGCCGTTGTCGAGGCAAATAACGAGCTCCGTATGCTCGAAAGCGAAGAAAAGGCGGCAGTAGAAAAGATTTTATCTGACCTTTCTTCACTTACCGCACAGTATAGCGCCGAAGCAAACCTCGACTATGAGACTGTGACGCAGCTTGCGTTTATATTTGCAAAGGCAGAGTTCTCGCACAGAATAGAAGGCTGCGAGCCGATTATATGCGAGGAACGCACAGTAGATCTTATCCGTGCGCGCCATCCTCTGCTTGACAAAAAGACCTGCGTGCCGATAAACCTGAAAATCGGCGGAGAGTACGACACGCTTATTATAACGGGCCCGAATACGGGCGGCAAGACAGTGGCGCTCAAAACTCTCGGACTGTTTTCTCTCATGGTACAGTCGGGACTTCATGTCCCCTGCGAGGATACATCCCGCATTTGTATTTTTGATTCTGTTCTTGCGGATATAGGCGACGAGCAGAGTATAGAGCAGTCTCTCTCTACATTTTCCGCGCATATGAAGCGTACGGTAGAGATACTCGGCACACTTGATAAAAATTCTCTCGTTCTGTTTGACGAACTCGGCTCGGGCACCGATCCTGTCGAGGGTGCGGCTCTCGCCACATCTATCATAGACGCGGTGAGGGAAAAGGGCGCGATATGCGCCGCAACCACACATTATGCAGAGCTTAAGGCATATGCGCTCGAAACAGAGGGCGTGTGCAACGCGTCGTGTGAATTTGATATTGAAACTCTGCGGCCCACATACCGTATAGTCATAGGCACGCCCGGTAAATCAAACGCTTTTGCCATATCTAAAAAGCTCGGACTTTCCGATGAAGTAATTCGCAGAGCCGAGTCTTATGTCGCAAGTGACAATAAGCGTTTTGAAAATGTTATTGAAAAACTTGAAAAAGCGCGCATATCAGCCGAAAAGAACGAGCTTGAGGCACGCCGTATGAGAAAGGAGCTTTCAGACTATAAGGAGAGGGAAGAAAAGAGGCTTGCCGGGTTAAGTGAAAATGCCGAAAAGGAAATCGCGCGTGCACGCGCGCAGGCACTTTCCATGCTGAACAGCGCGAAGGCGGCAAGTCAGACCGTGTTTGAAGAGCTTGAAAAATTAAAAAAGGAGAAAGACAGGGAAAAGGCTGTAAGGGCGCTTGAAGAGTCAAGGGCAAAGGTCAGAAGAAGCTTAAATAAGGTAGATACCGACATAGAGCCGATACCCGAGGACGAGGACTACACCCCCTCGCGCCCGATACAAAAAGGCGACGAGGTGTTTATAAAGGGAGTCGGCAAACACGGCGTAGTGTTAAACGCTCCCGACTCAAAGGGAAATGTTCAGGTAAGCTCGGGCGCGCTGACCGTCCGTACAAAGGTCGATAAACTGATACTTGCTTTCGATAAAGGAGTTACATTTACCGATAAGGAGGGAAAAACCACCTCCGCGCGCGATTTCAAACAGAGACTTACCAAGTCGTTTTCCCCCGAGCTCGACCTGCGCGGCATGACGGGCGAGGAGGCGTGGTTTGTCGTAGATAAATACATTGACGACGCGATGGTAATGGGCGTTCATACAGTAACTCTCGTGCACGGAAAGGGAACGGGAGCGCTTCGCGCGTTCCTGCAAAAGACGCTTCGCTCGGACAGGCGGGTTGAGTCGTTCAGAAACGGAAAATACGGAGAGGGCGACGCAGGCGTAACGGTGGTAGAACTGAAATGAAAGAAACGACGCTGTGCTATCTCGATAACGGAAGCGAATATCTCATGCTCCACAGAAACAAAAAGCAAAACGACGTAAACGGCGGCAAGTGGATAGGCGTCGGCGGAAAGTTTGAGCCCGGGGAGAGCGCGACCGACTGTATGCTTCGAGAGGTAAGAGAGGAAACGGGACTTAACCCCACATCATACGAATATCGGGGAATAGTCACGTTCATATCCGACAAGTGGGAAAGCGAGCATATGCACCTTTTCACAGTTACCGAATGGACGGGAGAGCTTATCGAATGTGATGAGGGCGACCTTGCTTTTGTAAAAAAGGAAAAGCTCTTTGACCTGCCCATGTGGGAGGGAGATAAAATTTTTCTTGAGATGCTCGAAAGGAAAAGAGAGTTTTTTCGTCTTACGCTCACCTATCAGGGCGACAAGCTGATATCGAACAGTTTTGACGAATGAAAAAGGACCGATAGGATAATCGGTCCTTTTCAGATTTGTCATACGATAAAATCAGTTATTTATTGATTCTTTATTGTATTTCTTTATGTTCTTTGCGTGTGCAAGGCAGGCGACGAGCGTGAAAACAAACGAGTTAAAAATATATCCGAGTACGGGATATGATGTCAGATGATGAAAAGCGAGTTGAGGAGCAAAAAACAGAGTAAAGGGGTTGTTTGTCACATTGTCTATTCCGATAACGAGCGAGGCGGTTGTCGGAACAAGCAAAAACGCCATATATGAGAGGCTTTCATATAAAACAAACCGAACAAAAGGAAGCTCGCTTTTTTTCATTTTGGAAATGACCGAAAAGCACATTATCTCAAACGCCGCAAATCCAACCGAGAAGAAAACCGCGCGCTGTACAAATTCGTTCGGCATGAGTTTTGTGAAGAGCATGTCCGCCATGAGAAAAACTCCGAACGCAACGGTGTTGAATAAAGTATAAATAATAAATTTTATAACAAAAAATTTCAACGAAAGCTGTTTCATTTTTGTTCCTCCGCAAGTGATTTACCGTTTATATTTTATCATACCAAGAAAAAAAGTCAATATTGTAAAAAAATTCGTTTTTTTGGTAAAAAAGCATTTGCAAAAATCATGCTTTATGATATAATTACTTTGCACAAATAGAATGCACGATCAAATGGAGGACGACAATGAGCGAAGAATTATTCGGACCGCTGAGTGTTATTAGTATGAGAGGATGCGAGGACTTCTGCGCGGCAGTGGACAAGTATCTTAAAAGATGGCGAGAAACTAACAAAAGTTTCATAGTGCCGGCCGAGTGCCCGAGATTCGGCACGGGAGAGGCAAAGGGACTTCTCCACGAGTCTTTGAGGGGACATGACGTTTACATTATCTCGGATGTTTTCAACCACGGAGTAACCTATAAAATGTACGGGCAGGAAGTGCCTATGAGCCCTGACGAACATTTTTCCGATCTCAAGAGAATCATCGGCGCCATTGCAGGAAAGGCAAGACGCGTCTCGGTTATCATGCCGATGCTTTACGAGGGAAGACAGCATAAACGCTCGTCGAGGGAGTCTCTTGACTGTGCGATAATGCTTCAGGAGCTTCATAATATGGGCGTCTCAAACATAATCACCTTTGACGCTCATGACGCGAGAGTTCAAAATGCAATTCCCCTCGGAGGTTTTGACAATGTTCAGGCTACATATCAGATGATAAAGGCGCTTGTCAAAAACGAAAAGAATATCTCCTTTAATAAGGATGATATAATGATAGTTTCTCCCGACGAAGGCGGAATGCACCGCTGTATGTACTATTCTTCGGTACTTAAGCTCGACCTCGGTATGTTCTATAAGAGAAGAAATTACTCTGTCATAGTAGACGGCAGAAATCCCATAGAGGCGCATGAATATCTCGGAAGAAGCGTCAAGGATAAGGACGTTATCATCGTTGACGACATGATTTCTTCGGGTGATTCGGTCATTGAAATTGCAAAGAAGCTCAAAGAGCGCGGAGCGCGCAGAATATTTGTCTTTGCGACCTTTGGCCTGTTTGTCGCAGGACTTGAGGTGTTTGATAAAGCGTATGAGGAGGGAATACTCACCCGTGTTTATACGACAAATCTCATTTACCGCATTCCCGAGCTTTCTTCGAGAAAGTGGTATGTTGAAGTGAATATGTGCAAGTACATTTCACTGATCATTGATACCCTTAATAAAGACCATACTATTTCAGGTTTGCTTTCGCCTGCGGACAGAATACATACCTTTATTGAAAAGAAGACGGCCGACGGTACGATAAAGAACTGATAATCGTTTGCCTTATTGACATTTGCAAGCGTGTATGGTACTATAATATTAATAAAATATACTTATATAAAGAGAGGTAAAAACTAATGAAAAAAGGGTTAAACCAAGGTTTTGCACTTCCCAAGGGAATATCACACAGACAAGAGTTCGAGATGACAAAGAAGGCGGGATTTGAGGGTATTGAATTTAACCTCACAAATCCTTTCACCGACGCAGAGATAGAGGAGATAAAGGCTCTTTCCAAAGAGTTTGACCTTCCCGTTCTCAGCCTCGTTTCCGACCTTCACTGGCAGTATCATCTGACGAGCAACAATGTTGCCGACAGAGAGAGAGCAAAGGATATCGTAAAGGAGCTCGTAACACAGGCAAAGGCGCTCGGTGCTGACACGGTACTCGTCGTTCCCGGTACGGTAAACGAGGATGTAACGTATGTTGAGGCGTATAATAACGCGCTCGGAGCACTCCGCGATTTGAAGCCCTTTATTGAGGAGAATAAGGTTAACGTCGGTATAGAGAACGTATGGAATAAGTTCCTTATCACCGCATTCGAGATGAGAGACTTCATCGACGCCGTTGACTGTCCTTATGTCGGCTCTTACTTTGACGCAGGCAACTGCATGATAAATTCTTACCCTGAATATTGGGTTGAGATACTCGGCAAGAGAATTAAGAAAGTACATATTAAGGATTTCGTTTCCTGCAGCGGCGGCGGTGTTCTTGAGACGTTTGTTGACCTCGGTGAAGGCCAGCTGCGTTGGGACAGACTTATGGCGGCTCTTCGCGCAATCGGATACGACGACTATGTAACATGCGAGGTTGCATATCACAAGATTTGCCCTCAGACTTCTCTAAACAATATGAGCAAAACTCTCGATGAGATTTTCGCTCTCTGATTTGAAAATAATTTATCTGAATATAAGGAGATTTTAACTATGGTAAAAGCAGGTCTTATCGGAATCGGCGGTATGGGCAGAGGACACCTTGCCAACCTCGTCAGATTCACAAAAGAAGGCGAGATTATTAAGCTTGTGGCAGCTTGTGATATTGATCCGGCGAGATTCGAGAACGGAGAACGCCAGTTCAATATTGACATCGGAGGCGATGCTATCGACTTCTCTAAGTTTGCATGCTACACCGATTACGAGGAAATGATTGAGAAGGAAGAGCTCGATATGGTTATTATCGCACTTCCTACTTACATGCACAAGGAAGCAACTATTAAGTGCCTTGACAAGGGTATCAACGTACTCTGCGAAAAGCCCATGAGCCTTACTCCCGAAGATTGCGAAGCAATGCTTGCAAAGGCAAAGGAAGTCGGAAAGCGTCTTATGATCGGTCAGGTTCTCCGTTTCTGGGGCGAGTACGAAGTTCTCAAGCAGTATGTTGACGAGAAAAAGTACGGCGAAGTTACAGGAGCTTACTTCTTCCGCGGCGGTTCGCTTCCCGTTTGGTGCTATGAGAGATGGCTCTTTAAGCGTGAATGCGGCGGCGGAGCTACACATGACCAGCATGTACACGACGTCGATATGGTAAACTACCTCTTCGGACTTCCCAAGGCAGTTTCGACCGTCGGTAAGATAATCATTCCCGGCTCGGGCCACGACTCCGTATCTACCAACTATATTTACGACGACAACAAGGTTGTAAACGCACAGGACGACTGGACCATGCAGGATAATGTGTTCCACATGAACTACCGCGTAAACTTCGAGCACGGAACCATGCAGTTCCGCGACGACGGACTCTACGTTTCGGGCGAGGGTGAGGTTCCTCATAAGATTGAGTGTGATACCGAAAACGGCTACTATAAGGAAGCAAAATACTTTGCAACCCTTATCGAAAATCCCGATATGGTAAACACTATCAATCCTCCCGAGGATTCGCTCGACACCATACGCCTTGTATGCGCTGAGGAGTACTCGGCAGATCACGGTGCGGCTGTTACCGAAATAAAATAATCGACTTGACATTATCAGGGGGTGAGAAAATCGCTCCCTGATTTTTTCGGAAGGGAAATATGAAACTGCATTTTTTCGGAACCTGCTCGGGTACGGAACCCATGCCGGGCAGACACCACACATCCTTTGCATTTGAGACAAAGGGAAAGCTGTATATTTTCGACGCGGGCGAAAACTGCTCGTATAACGCTCATATTATGGGTGTGGACCTTTTGTCCTGCCGTGCAGTTTTTATCTCTCATTCGCATATGGACCATATAGGAGGTTTGGGTAATCTCTTTTGGAATATACGTAAGCTCAATGTCTATTATTCCCGTAAAATGAACGACGTCGACTTATACCTGCCCGAGCCGGAGGTCTGGGAGCACTTAGAGGAGATTTTACGTCATACGGAGGGCAGTTTTTCTAAAGAGTGGGAAATATATCCTCACAGAATAAACGACGGAGTTATTTTCGACGGTGATATAACCGTGAGAGCGTTGCATAACAACCACCTCGGAAAAACAGACGGGCACTGCCTCTCGTTTGGATTTTTGATTGAGTGTGAGGGAAAGCGTGTGGTATATACGGGCGACACGAATGGCCCCGACGACTTTAAGCCGCTTATGCCGTGTGATATACTTATATGTGAAACGGGGCATCACAGAGCCCGTGACATTGCCGAGGCGGTAAACGGCATGACTGATAAAATAATATATAATCACCACGGACTTGCCATGCTTTCGGATATGGAGGGCGAGCTGGCTCTTGCACGGGAAGTGTTTGACGGGGAAATATTTTCCGCAAACGATATGGATACCTTTGACTTCCAATAAGTTGTTACTTGAAGTTATATTTGAATTGTGATATACTATGAGCGTGAATAAAGTAATAGGACACTTCAGGACGATAACAAAACACCGCCATATGGTAATACGCCATTGTATAAAGGCGGGCATACCTTTGCAGGGACTGAAGCACGACCTGTCGAAGTACGCGCCTGTCGAGTTCAGACAAGGTGCAAGGTACTATACCGGTACGCGCTCTCCCAACGAAGGCGAGAGAAGAGAACGCGGATATTCTCTTGCGTGGATGCACCATAAGGGCAGAAACAAGCATCATTTTGAGTATTGGTCGGATTATAATCCGCAGAAAAGATGTGTGTGTCCGGTTAAAATGCCGCTTAAGTA
>CAMGCN010000030.1 GCA_946040935.1 uncultured Clostridia bacterium
CATTTATTTTTGATATACTGTTTGCGCTTTTTTCCGCGGTGAGTGTTTCCCTCTTGTTTTTCGGCGCAAACGACGGAGATGTAAGGCTTCTCGGACTTGTCGGATGCACAGCGGGTTTTGTACTCTGGCACTGCCTCGCGGGCAGACGTATTATATGTGCCGCGGGGCGTGCGGTTGCTTTAGGCAGACGTCTTATTAAAAGAGCCTTTTGCCTGACTGTGCTTCCTGTTGTTTCATTTATTATTTGTCCCTTTCGCGGACTCATTGCAGATTATAAAGCAGTACGGAAAAAAAAGAAAAAAGAAAAAGAAAAAAAGAGGAGCAAAAAAAGGGGAGAGGGCTTTACACTGTAGCTTGACCGATTCTTATTTTTGCTTTATAATAGATACATGCACAGCCCAAGCGGTCGGATGTGCATAAGCAAAGCGAGCCGAATACAGGCGGTTTTCGCGGAAAAATTCCGGCGGACAAATTCCGCCCGAGCCTTTGTTAATTTTTATATTCAAACAAAAGGAAGATAATGAAAAACTGGAATTTTTTTATAAAACTTGCGGTAATATTTTTCATTGTGTTCGGTGCGATAACCATTGTGCGCTTAAGCGTTCAGATTTCCGACCTTGAAAGCAATGTTGAGAGCGCGCAGACGGAAATCGAAGAGCTCAACGAGGATATAGGCGCTCTCCTTGAGGAGATCGAGGAGCCGGTCGACGAGGAGTACATAATGCGAATCGCACGGGAAAATCTGAATTACCATCTGCCGAACGAAATAATATTTTATAACGATAATTAAAATGAGAGAAATCAACACACAAGAGATAACGAAAAAAGTAAAAGAGCTGTTTATAGAGGCAAACTACTCTTTGCCCGAGGATGTCTGCGCCGCCATAGACAGTGCAGATAAGAAAGAGAGTGACGCGCTCGCAAAAGAAATCTTCTGCGAAATGAAGAACAATTTATCTTCCGCAAAGGAGATTAATGTTCCCGTGTGTCAGGATACCGGCATGGCGGTGCTTTTGGTTGAGATAGGACAAGATGTTCATGTCGTCGGCGGAGATTTTACAGAGGCGGTAAACGAAGGAGTAAGGCAGGCATATACCGAGGGATATTTGCGGAAAAGCGTCGTGCGCGATCCTCTTTTTGACAGAGTAAATACAAACGATAACACTCCGGCTGTTGTGCATACCGAAATAGTACCCGGAGACAAAATAAAACTCACTTCGCTACCTAAAGGTTTCGGCAGTGAAAACATGAGCGCGGTAAAAATGTTTACCCCGTCTGCGACAAAAGAGGATATAATAGGCTTTATTTGCGATGTGCTCTTAAAAGCAGGGGGAAATCCCTGTCCTCCCGTTGTCATAGGAGTCGGCATCGGCGGCACCTTTGACTATGCGCCCTATCTTGCCAAAAAGGCGCTGGCACGCCCTCTTGACAGGCGTAATACAAATCCTGAATACGCCGAAATGGAGGAGGAGCTGCTTTCCCGTATAAACTCGCTCGGTATAGGTCCGCAGGGCTTCGGAGGGGATATAAGCGCGCTGTCCTGTAATATAGAAACATATCCCACACACATAGCAGGCTTGCCCGTCGCGGTAAATGTAAACTGTCATGTTATGAGGCGTAAGAGCACGGTCATTTGACAAAATGCCGAGACGGTAACAGAAAAGGCACAGCGTGTTTATTGTATTTTCACAAATTTGCGAATTTTCATTGACACAAAACGTGATATGTGGTATTATACTCGTATAAAAAATTACATATTATTTTTCGGATATTTCAGTATATGAAGGAATTAGAAGAAAGAATTTTACAAGAAGGAAAGGTGCTTCCCGGCGGGGTCTTGAAAGTGGCTTCCTTCTTTAACGTGAATATAGATACTTCGCTTACTATGAATATGGGACGTGAGATCGCGCGTCTTTTTGACGGCTGTGAAATCACAAAGGTGCTGACGGTAGAAACGTCGGGTATCCCTCTTGCGCTCGCCGCCGCGAATTTTGTCGGAGTACCGCTTATTTTCGCGAAAAAGAATCCCTCGAGTAATATTGACGGCGAGATGCTGGTGGAAAAGGTTCATTCCTACACTCACGGAAACGACAATTTTATCGTTGTTCCGCGTGAATATATTTCAAAGGATGATAAAATACTTATAGTAGACGACTTTCTTGCTGTCGGAAACGCCTTGCGCGGACTGTGTTCCCTCGTTTCTCAGGCAGGGGCGGCGATTGTAGGATGTGCCGTCGGAATAGAAAAGGGATTTCAGCATGGCGGAGACGTTATACGTCAGTCGGGAATTCGTGTTGAATCGCTTGCTGTAATAGACAGCATGGACGGCGGCGAAATAATTTTTCGCTAAAAATTAAAGATGTAATATTTTACATAAAAAATTCATGGAGGAACAAAAACAATGAAAAAGATTTTAGCACTGTTTCTTGCGGTTGTTATGATGCTTACGCTCGTTGCATGCGGAGCACAGAAAGACGACAACAACGACGCATCTAACCCCGAGACGCAGACAGGCGAGAGCGATGAGCTGCTCCCTCGCGCAGAAATCAAGAGTGAAGTTGAAATTCCTGCAGATTTCAAGATCGGTATGATCTGCCTGCACGATGAAAACTCCACTTACGACAACAACTTTATCCGTGCTCTCAAGAGCGTTCAGCAGGGACTGGGCATGAGCGACGATCAGGTTATTATCGTAACAGGCATAGGTGAGGACGCAACTTGCTATGACACGGCAGTTGACCTCGCAAAGAACAAGGGCTGCAAAGTTATATTTGCCGACTCATTCGGTCATGAATCATTCATGAAACAGGCGGCAAAGGAATTCCCTGATGTTCAGTTCTGCCACGCTACCGGTACTTCTTCCAAGATTGCCGGAATTGAGAATTTCCACAACGCATTTGCTTCTATCTACGAGGGCAGATATATCGCAGGTATAGCTGCAGGTATGAAGCTCAACGAGATGATTAAAGAAGGCAAGATTACCGCTGATGAGGCGATAATCGGTTATGTCGGCGCATTCACTTACGCAGAGGTTATCTCGGGTATGACTTCCTTCTACCTCGGCGCACGTTCTGTTTGCGAAAGCGCTACTATGAAGGTTCGTTACACAGGTTCTTGGTACGACCAGGCAAAAGAGCAGGAAGCTGCAACCGCACTTATCGAGAACGACAAGTGTGTTCTTATCAGCCAGCATGCAGACTCGCTCGGCGCACCTACCGCATGCGAGCTCAAGAACGTTCCCAATGTTTCTTATAACGGAAGCACATTCTCGGCAGGCGAGAATACGTTTATCATTTCTTCCGCGATTAACTGGGCTCCTTACTTCCAGTATATCATCGAGTCGGTTGTTAAGGGTGAGAAAATAGACACCGACTGGTGCGGAGATATCGCAACAAATTCTGTTGTTCTCAGCGGCGTAAACCGCAATGTAATGGCAGAGGGCACTATCGAGAAGCTCAACGAAGCTATCGACGGCTTCAAGAAGGGCGAAATCAAGGTATTCGACACCTCTAAATTCACAGTCGACGGTAAGAACCTCACTGAGTATCTTGCAGACGTTGACGGCGACTTCACGGGTGAAACAAATGTAATTCATGACGGTTACTTTGATGAGTCGAATGCAGAAAAGTTCCGTTCTGCTCCTTACTTCGATATCATAATCGACGGCGTTACAAACCTGAATACAAACTTCGGCGAATAACGAAAACTGTTAAGGCGGGGCTTCTAACCCCGCCTTATCTTCTTTCTCTGAAACAGAAAACAAAAAACACGAATGGAGAAGAGCCTGTGGACAAAAGTGTTGCAATCGAACTGAAAAATATCACGAAAACCTTTGGCAGCGTCTGCGCGAACAAAAATGTTTGCCTGACGGCGAGGCGCGGCGAAATACTCGCTATCCTCGGGGAAAACGGGAGCGGAAAAACTACCCTTATGAATATGATTTCGGGTATTTATTTTCCCGATTCCGGAAGTATTTTCGTAAACGGCGAGGAAGTTGTCATACGCTCGCCGAAGGACGCCTTTGATCTGAAAATAGGAATGATTCACCAGCATTTTAAGCTTGTGGATCTCTTTACCGCGACCGAAAATATAATTCTCGGTCTCAAAGAAGAAAAAGGATTTAATATCAAGCGCAGTGCCGCACGGATAACGGAAATAACCGATCTTTACGGCTTTGAGCTTGAACCTAATAAGAAAATCTATGATATGTCGGTTTCAGAGAAGCAGACGGTTGAGATTGTCAAGGTGCTGTACAGAGGAGCTGACATACTGATACTGGACGAGCCTACAGCAGTACTTACGCCGCAGGAGACAGAAAAGCTCTTCAATGTTCTTCGCAGAATGCGCGACGACGGCAAAGCAATAATTATAATAACGCATAAATTAAATGAAGTAATGGAAATATCCGACCGTGTTGCAGTGCTCAGAAAGGGCGAGTATATCGCCACTCTTGACACGGATAAAACGACGGAAAACGAGCTCACCGAAATGATGGTGGGTAAGAAGGTAAATCTTAATATTACGCGCACCGAACCGAAAAATTCAGAGGTGCGTCTTGAGGTAAATAATCTCGATTGTATGAACCGGGACGGCATAAAACTGCTCGACAATGTTTCCTTTGACGTAAAGAGCGGCGAGATACTCGGAGTTGCTGGTATCGCAGGAAGCGGTCAGCGGGAATTACTTGAGGCTATTGCCGGGTTACAGCGTTTTCAGTCGGGCGATGTTTTGTATCATAATCCTAATACGGGCGATGTCGAAAGTCTGCGCGATAAAACTCCCATTCAGATACGTGAGCTCGGTGTTCGTTTATCTTTCGTTCCCGAGGACAGACTCGGCATGGGACTTATCGGAAATATGGACATTGTTGACAACATGATGCTGAGAAGCTACCGAAAAGGAAAAACAATGTTTTTACAGCGCAAAGAGCCCAAAGATCTTGCAGAGCATATTATAAACGACTTGCAGGTTGTAACGCCAAGCTCGGCTACCCCCGTAAGAAGGCTTTCGGGCGGTAATATTCAAAAAGTGCTTGTCGGACGTGAGATAGCGTCGTCTCCTACGGTACTTATGGCGGCGTATCCGGTACGCGGTCTTGATGTCAACTCGTCATACACAATATATAATCTTTTGAATAAACAAAAGGAAAAAGGCGTCGCCGTGATTTTTGTCGGAGAGGATCTTGACGTTCTTATCGAGCTTTGCGACAGAATTTTGGTAATTGCAAACGGCAGAATCGCCGGCATAGTAGACGGCAGAACGGCTGTTAAAGAGGAGATAGGTATGCTTATGACGAAAAACGGAAGGGGTGAAGAAAATGAGTAAAACACAAAAACACCCCCGTGAACCGCTCATTCATATTACCAAGAGAACGAACCTTTCGGTAAAAAGCGGAATAATAGTCCGGGCTGTTGCGGTTTTAGCGGCTCTTGTTGTCTGTGCTATTGTCACGAAAGTGCTCACAGGAGATAATCCCTTCTCTATTTTTGCTACCGTCTTCCACGGTGCCTTCGGAAAGGGAAGAGCTCTTGTCACCGTGCATGATGTTGCAATACTTTTGTGTATTTCCCTTGCGGTAACGCCGGCTTTCAAAATGCGATTCTGGAATATCGGTGCAGAGGGACAGGTGCTTATGGGCTGTCTTGCCACCGCGGTATGTATGTTCACTTTGGGCGGCAAAATTTCTGACGCACTCCTTGTTTTGATTATGGTAATTTGTGCAGTGCTCACAGGCGTTGTTTGGGGCGTTATACCGGCGCTTTTTAAGGCATATTGGAATACAAATGAAACACTCTTTACCCTTATGATGAACTATGTTGCAATTCAGCTTATCGAGTTTTTCTTAAAGGTTGCCGATAAGAGCGGCTCAAACGTCGTCGGTCCCGACCTGCTCTCTCACGGCTGGCTTCCCGACTTGTTCGGAGTCAAGTATATACTTAACATTGCCGTCGTTGCTCTTATCACCCTCGCAATTTATATATATCTTCGTTACAGTAAACACGGATATGAGATATCTGTTGTCGGCGAGAGTGAAAACACCGCGCGTTATATCGGAGTAAATGTAAAGAAAGTGATTATACGCACCATGGCGCTTTCAGGCGCTATCTGCGGTATTGCAGGTTTACTGCTGGTAGGCGGCTCTTCCCACTCGATTGACGCAAACCTGGCGGACGGACGCGGATTTACCGCCATAATGGTTTCATGGCTTGCGAAGTTTAATCCCCTGTATATGATACTCACCTCGTTTATGCTTGTTTTCCTTGCAAGGGGAGCTGATGAAGTTACTTCAAAGTTCGGACTTAACAGTGACTTTGCCGATATACTTACCGGTATTATCCTGTTTTTCATTATCGGCTGTGAATTCTTTATACAGTATCAGATACACTTCAATTTTCACAGGGAAAAGTCCCCTAAAGAGAAAGAGAGGTAAACGGATATGGAATTGATTTGCGGTTTTATTCAGCGTGCCATCTTGCAGGGAACACCGCTTTTATACGGCGCGACAGGTGAGATCCTCACCGAAAAATCCGGTAATCTGAATCTGGGCATTCCCGGTATTATGTACATCGGCGCCATTTCGGGCGTTGTGGGCGGCTTTGTCTATCAGACGAACGCGGCGACTGTCGTGACATTGTGGGCTATTCTGATTCCGTTAATCTGCTGTCTTGCGGGCTCGCTTCTGACTTCGCTTATTTATTGTTTCCTTACAATAACCCTCAGGGCTAATCAGAATGTTACAGGTCTTGCGATAACGACTTTCGGCGTCGGAGTCGGCAACTTCTTCGGCGGTTCGCTCATTAAGATTATAAAGAGCGATGTACCTTATCTTTCCCTTACGAAAATTGCAAAGGCATATAAGATAACTCTTCCTTTTGCGGAGGATATGGGACCTATCGGCAAAGCGATTTTTTCTTACGGATTTATGGTATATCTTGCGATAATCATAGCTGTAGCTGTCAGCGTCTTTCTTAAGAGAACGAGAGCGGGACTCCACCTGCGTTCGGTAGGTGAAAATCCTGCGACTGCGGACGCCGCAGGAATAAATGTTACAAGACATAAATATTTTGCTACCTCTATCGGCGGCATGATTGCAGGACTCGGCGGACTGTTTTACATTATGGATTACAGTAACGGCATATGGTCAAATAACGGCTTCGGCGACCGTGGCTGGCTTGCGATCGCTATTGTCATATTTGCCACGTGGAAGCCTCTTGTTGCGATAGTAGGTTCCTATCTGTTCGGCGCGCTGTATATTCTCTTTAATTATATTAATGTGCCCATACAGTTTTTGCCTCTTATACAGATGCTTCCGTACATTGTTACCATAGTAGTGCTGGTTGCAGTCAGTATGCGTAAAAAACGCGAAAATCAGCCTCCTGCCTCTCTGGGACTTTCATATTTCAGAGAAGAGAGATAATAAAAAAGCATCTCTGATTTTAATATGCACCCCAAAAGTCATACACTTTTGGAGGTGCATATTTGTTTTATTGACAGAGAGACGCCATTTATCTTTTTATCGCATTTATAACTTCTGCTGTGCGCGCCGCATCCTCAAAGGAATTAAAAACTCCGAATGAAATGCGAACAGCGCCCGTTTCCGGCGTGCCGAGCGTTGAGTGGGCGAGAGGCGCGCAATGCAGGCCCGCTCTCACGTAAATTCCGTGAGAATCGAGAGCCTTTGCGGCGTCCTCTGAATTCATACCGTCTATGTTAAAAAGAACAACCGAAGAGGGCTTTTGCTCCTCTGCGTAGACGGTAATGCCTTTCATGGTTTTAAGATATCTTGTCATTTGAGCGCCGAGGGAATCTTCTTCTCTTGCGATTTTTTCGACGCCTAACGCGCGAACGAAAGAAAGCCCTTCGCCTAAGCCGACTATAGCAGGAACATTCAGCGTGCCTGCTTCGTATCTTTCGGGCAGGAAATCGGGCATGAAAGCATCTCGGGAGTTTACGCCGTTTCCTCCCTCAATGAGAGTTCTTGAGCGCGTGCAGACCTTGGCCGCCCTTTCGGAAAATATCACAAATCCGGTT